>JAYVST010000305.1:0-8563 GCA_043775255.1 Burkholderiales bacterium | reverse complement strand
CGAGAAAGAACTGCTGCCCGAGGCCGTCCGCGCCCAGGCGGCGGCGGAGTTCGCGTTTCGCAATGGCGCCATCGGCGTGATGGATTTGCTGGATGCGCGCCGGGTGCTCAGGTCGATCCAGTCCGACATCGCGAGCGCGCGGGCGGATCATGCCAAGGCCCTGGCGACGTATGAATTGGGGCGGGGCGTGGTCAAGTCGCGGGCGGAGCAGTGAGATCGAAGCAGTTCAAGACAAGGACAAGCCTTCTTTGAGGCCACATGTGACGCGTTGCCATGTGGATGTTGTCCGGTGGGGTTGATTGCGGCGCGGTTGATTACGGCAGGGTTGATTACTCTTGTCGCCCCCGACCGCCTTTGTCCATGCCTGACGAAAATGCGGCGGTACCAGCCGTACGGGGGAGTAAAGAGTGGCATTCGTGAAGCTGACGATGTGGCTTTTTTTTGTGATGGCAAGTCTGGCAGCCTGTGGGGACAAGGCTCCGCCCGCCCCTGCCGTTGCCAAGCCGACTTTCTCCGGCAACAAGGTGAACTTCCCAGCCGATAGTGCGCAGTTGGCGACACTCAAGACGGGCCGGGTGATGCAACGGGACGAGAGCCCGATCGAGCTCACAGCAAGGTTGGTTTGGGACGAAAACCGGTCGGTGCGGGTTTATCCTCCCCTGGCGGGACGGGTTGTGCGCATCAATGTGCAGCCGGGCGACCAGGTCAAGGCGGGTCAGGTCCTGGCATCGGTTGTTTCACCTGATTTCGGGCAGGCGCAGGCCGACGCGGGGCGTGCGGCAGCGGATTCCGCGTTGGCTGAGAAAAACCTTGCGCGCATTCGTGAACTGCATGACAACGGCGTGGCGCCGCGCAAGGACCTGGTGCAGGCGGAGGCCGACCAGGCGCGTGCCCAGAGTGAGTTGGCGCGTGCCCAGGGGCGGGTCCGTTTATACGGGGGCAGCACCAGTATCGACCAGACGCTTACGATCAAAGCGCCGATCGCCGGGACGGTGGTGGAGCGCAATATCAACCCGGGCCAGGAATTGAGACAGGACCAGGGTGGTGCGCCGGCCTTGTTCGTGATCACCGATCCGACCCGCTTGTGGGTGCAGATCGACGCCCATGAAAACGAACTGGGTGCGCTTGTCAAGGGGGGCATTTTCAAGTTGCACGTCCCCACCTACCCCGGCGAGCATTTCAGCGGCCGGCTGGAGACGGTGGCCGATTTCGTTGATCCGCAAACACGCGTCATCAAGGCGCGCGGTTCGGTCGAGAACGCCGACCGCAAACTCAAGGGCGAGATGCTGGTCACCGCAGTTTTCGAAAGCAAGGGCGAGCGCGGGGTTGAAGTGCCGGCGCGAGCGGTGATTTTCAGTGAGCGGACCTACTTCGCCTTTGTCGAACGTGCGCAAGGGAGTTTCGAGCGTGTGAAGGTCGTTCCGGGTGCGGAACGCGGTGGAAAGCTCACCGTGATGTCCGGGCTCACCGCCGGCCAGAGCGTGGTCACCGAAGGGGCTTTGTTGCTGCACCAGGTGTTGCGTAGCGGCGACTCAAAAACGGAGTCGGAATGATCCGCCGCATCGTTTCGTTCTCCTTGCACCAGCCGCTGGTCATTTTTCTCGCGACTGCGATATTCGTCGGCATCGGCCTGATCGCCTTCAAGAACCTGCCGGTGGAGGCGTTTCCGGACGTGACCGATACGCAGGTGACGGTGATCACGCTGTTTCCCGGGCGCGCCGCGGAGGAGGTCGAAAAGCAGGTCACGATTCCGCTCGAAGTCGCACTCTCCGGCCTGCCCAATGCGGTGCGCATGTTTTCGCACACCCAGTTCGGATTGTCGTTCCTGATTCTCACCTTTGACGACGATGCCAATGTCAGCTGGTCGCGCCAGCAGGTCGGCGAACGGTTGCGCAGCGTGCCCTTGCCGCCCGGCGTGGAGCCGGATATCGCGCCCCTGTCCACCGCGATCGGCGAGATCTATCGTTACCGGCTCAAGTCCGACACGCACGACGCGCGCGGATTGCGTACGCTCCAGGATTGGGTGGTCCAGCGCACGTTGAAGCGCGTACCCGGTGTGGCCGATGTCGTGCCGATGGGCGGGCTGATCAAGCAGTATGAGGTCCAGCCCGACATGGCGCGCTTGCGCGCCTACAAGCTCACCATGCAACAGTTGTTCGGTGCGCTCGAGCGAGGCAACAGCAACGCCGGTGGCGGCTATGTCGAGCAGGGCGGCCAGCAGTACACCATTCGCGGCATCGGGCTGCTGCGTGAAGCCGCCGACATCGAGAACATCGTCCTGGCGGAACGCGCCGGCACGCCCATCCTGGTACGCGACGTCGCGCGCGTGGTGGTGGGAAACGTACCTCCGCAAGGAGTAGTCGGACAGGACAGGGATGACGATGTCGTTACCGGGGTGGTGCTGATGCGCAAGGGGGAGAACCCGTCCAAGGTCCTGAAAGGGGTCAAGGAACGGGTCGATGAACTCAACCGCGGCGGACTGCCCAAGGGCGTGTCGATTGTGCCGTTTTACGACCGTACCTGGCTGATTGGCAAGACCCTCAATACCGTGTTTCGCAATCTGGTCGAAGGGGCGGCGCTCGTTTCATTGGTGCTGTATCTGTTTCTGGCGAATTTTCGGGCGGCCGCCATCGTCGCGCTGGTCATTCCGCTGTCCTTGTTGTCTACCTTTGTCGGCCTTACCGTCATAGGTATCCCGGCGAACCTGCTATCGCTGGGGGCCATGGACTTCGGCATCATCGTCGATGGCGCCGTGATCGTCGTCGAGAACGTGTTTCGACGGCTGTCGATGCGACAGGAATTCCACGACGACACGGTGGACCGGCGCGAAGACCGGTTTCGCTTGCATACCATCGTCGAGGCGGCAGTCGAAGTCGGCCGGCCGACCCTGTTTTCGATGATCATCATCATCGCCGCCCACATACCGATCTTCACCTTGCAGCGGCACGAAGGCAGGATCTTCGCCCCCATGGCCTACTCCGTGACCGCAGCCTTGATCGGGTCGCTGATTCTCTCGCTCACCCTGGTGCCGCTGCTGTGCTACAAGTGGCTGTCGAAAAACCTGCCCGAACACGACAACGCGCTGGTGACATTCGCCAAGCGGGTCTATCAGCCCGTGTTGGTCTGGAGCCTCAAGAACCGGATAAAGGTGGTTGCGAGTGCCCTCGTCGCACTGGGGCTCAGCTTCGCCGCGCTGCCCCATATCGGCACCGAATTTCTGCCGGAACTCAATGAAGGGTCGCTTTGGCTCAATGTCAAGCTGCCGTCGTCGGTTTCGGTCAGTGAAGCGCAGGTGCAGAACGGCCAGATTCGCCGCATCATCCTGAAGACACCCGAAGTCAATTCAGTGATCTCCAAGGCCGGACGGCCGGAAGACGGCACCGATCCAAAACTGATCAACATGGCCGAGTTCCTGGTCGATCTGAAGCCGGAGTCTGACTGGAAGCGCGGTTTGACCAAACGGCAGGTGATGGACGAAATGGAGCGGGGGTTGCTTGCTCTGCCCGCGATCAAGCCGTCGTTTTCACAGCCGATCCGGGACAACATCCTTGAAAGCATTTCCCAGATCGACGGGCAAATCGTCATCAAGGTTTTCGGCGAAGACATTCCGACACTGCGCATGGTTTCCGAACAGGTGCTGGCGCAAGTGGCCGAAGTGCCTGGGGTGACGCGCGCGCTCATTGATCGGGTCGGGGAACTGCCCAACTATCTGGTTGAAATCGATCGCGCGCGGGCCGCCCGTTACGGGCTCAATGTCGCCGACATCCAGGACCTGATCGAGGTGGGCCTGGGCGGCAAGGCGGCTACTTACATCTGGGAAGGCGAACGGCGTTTTGCCGTGGCTGTGCGCATGTCGGCCGCCGAACGCGGACTCGAGCGCATGAAGGGATTGCAGGTGGCCACCGCAGGCGGCGCCTATATTCCACTGTCGGACGTGGCAACTTTCCGCGCCTCGGGCGGCAGCATGAATATCGCGCGCGAAAACGGTGGACGTGTCATGGCCATCGGCATCTTCATCCGCGATCGCGACATGGGAAGCGTCGTGGCGGAGATGCAAGCGCGCGTGAAGGCCAAGGTGATGGTTCCGGAAGGCTACAACATCAGCTGGTCCGGCGAGTTCGAGAATCAGGAGCGGGCGATGGCGCGCCTGGCGCTTGTGGTGCCGATTTCGGTCCTGCTGATTTTCGTCCTGCTGTTCAATGCCTTCAATTCGATCAAGAGCGCGGTGCTGATCATCCTCAACGTGCCGTTCGCCATGATTGGCGGCATTTTCGCGCTGCTGTTCACCGGCATTCATCTGAGCGTGTCCGCAGCGATAGGATTCATCGCCCTGTTCGGCCAGGCCGTACTGAACGGCGTGGTGATGGTCACCGTGTTCAATCAATTGCGCAATGCCGGCATGGCGCCGGCCCAGGCCGTGATCGAAGGCTCGATGCAGCGCCTGCGCACCGTCCTGATGACCGGAATGCTCGCCATGCTGGGGTTGTTGCCGATGGCCCTTTCGTCCGATATCGGCTCCGAGACGCAGAAACCGCTTGCGGTGGTCGTCATCGGCGGACTGATCTCAGCCACCTTGCTCACGCTCATTGTCCTGCCTGTGCTGTACGTCATTTTCAACCGAAAATGGCACAATTTTTCGCGCCGCAGCGAGGTGATGGCGCGCAAACTCGCCCGCGGCGCGCGGCGGTGAAAATGGAGCGCTCGAAAATGCTGCGGATGCGCGATCGGGCGCAAATTGATAATCCGCGCGAAAGTCCGCGCGCATTTGCGATTCGAGGAAATCTGCGCTATACTTATTAGCTAACTTGAATTTGAGGTCCGCAATGCCGAGTGTTCGCGTCAAGGAAAACGAGCCGTTCGAGGCTGCCATGCGCCGTTTCAAGCGCACGATCGAGAAAACCGGCTTGTTGACGGAGTTGCGCGCGCGTGAGTTCTACGAGAAACCCACCTCCGAGCGCAAGCGCAAGCATGCTGCGGCGGTCAAGCGGACCTACAAGCGCCTCAAGAGTCAGCAATTGCCGCCCAAGATGTACTGACATCGCATCGGCACTCTTCAAAGCCGCGGCTGGTTCGAAGCCCCGCGGCTTTTGTCGTTTTTTGGGTGCCGCCGTGGCTGAATGGCGCTGTGGCCGAAGGGCGCTGCGGCCGGAAGAGGCGCCCCGATCTGGAAAGGACTCCCATGTTGCTCAAGGAACGCATCACCGAAGACATGAAGACGGCCATGCGCGCCAAGGACAGCAAGCGCCTGTCCGCCATTCGCATGTTGCTGGCAGCGGTGAAACAGGTCGAAGTCGACCGGCGCATCGAATTGACCGATGTGGATGTTGTGGGGATATTGGAGAAAGAACTCAAGAAACGCCGCGACTCGATCCAGCAATTTCGGGCCGCGAAGCGGGACGACTTAGCCGATGGGGAAGAATTCGAAGCGGGCGTGCTTACCGCCTATTTGCCGCAGCAGGCAAGCGCCGAGGAAATCGCCGATGTGATCGCGCAGGCCGTGGCGGATGCCGGTGCGAGCGGCCCGGCGGCGATGGGCAAGGTGATGGCGGCTGTCAAAGCCAAACTTTCCGGACGTGCCGACATGACGGAAATGTCGAAGGTTGTGAAAGCGCGTCTGGCCGGCTAGCAACTTGTCGGACTTGGGGCGTCGAAAGTGAAAATCGGCCCAAGCGCGGACCGCCTTTTCGCCGCGTTCGCCGCCGCAACACCTCAACCGTGGGGCAAGCAGGTGGTGAAAAATGGACCACTGCGGTCGATTTGCCGCCGACGTTCCGCAAGTCCGACAGGCTGATAATTCTGCGCTCCCCTTACTGCGCCGGCCCGGCCTTGTCGATGCCGGCGATTTTTGCTCCCGGCCGGATGTTTTTCGATTTGAACCAGCCAAGGTTCATTTCGAGCGCATAGCGTGCCGCTTTGGCACTGCAATGACTGTCTTCGGTCTGGGGTTTCATGTCTTCAATGTTGAGGATAACGCCGCCTTCGTCGATAAAAGCCACCGAAAGCGGCAATAGTGTGTTTTTCATCCACATGCATTGCTTCTCGCGGTCGGGGAAGACGAACAACATGCCCTCGTTGGCCCCCATCTTTTCGCGCTGCATCAGACCCTGCATGCGGGTGCCATAAGTGGCAGCCACCTCTGCCTTGATCAGAAACAAGCCGGTCTGCAATTGAATCGTGGGGAGCGGGGGTTGGCCCTGGGCAAAAACACCGGCGACGAATGCCAGGCCGGCAAGAAACGTTATTCGGCGCAGGATGGAATGCATGTCGCGGGACATGGGTACTTGGGACTTCTTCGATTGCGGAAAGTGAAGTTTCGTGGCGCGTCGCTGATTCTAGCGCCGGTAGCAGGGGGGGGCGAAAAAAAACCGGGCATGGCGCCCGGTTTTCCTTAAGCCATGCCTGAATTACTTGGCGGCCGCTTTGGCTTTCTTGGCTTTCTTGGCCTTCTTCTCCTTCTTCATGCCGTCCTTCTTCATTTCTGCCTTCGGGGCGTCGGCCTTCGGGGCGTCGGCCTTCTTGTCTTGGGCGAAACCGGTGGTGGCGGCAACGGCGAACACGCCGGCGATCAGAATGGACAGGAGCTTGCTCATGGTGCTTTCCCTTTCGAAAGGTTTGTGACTACTTGTTTGTTGACCTTCTCGGTCATTCCAATCAACGCCTTGCGCACGCGCCGGTTGACAGTTGAAATTCAAAAACATGCCGTTTTGGTGCTGAATCCGCAAATTCGGGCGCTTGGCTACGCCCTTTGGGCTCGGCGATGCTGTCCTGTACTTATTCGCCGCAATTTGGACGCATTCACCGCGCGCCAATGGCTGGGCGCCAGATCATTCAGTGTGAATGGACCGATGGCAAATCCAACGGGGCGCAAGGTTGGAAGCCCGACGCTTGTTGTCAACGCTTCCTTTTCGGCAGGTCAAGGGCTTTTGAGCCAATTTGCGCGAGACTTGGAGCAATTTTGCTTCCCTGCCGCCGTCTTGATGTTTGAAAATCGTGCAAGGCACCCCAATTAACCGACAGAACCGGGTTGCGCAACGGGGCTGAATGGATACAATTTCAGGATGGGAAACAACAAGTTCGATTCCGACGGCGGCGCAGTCCTGGAACAAAAGAAACAGGAGGTCAAGCCGCCGCCTATGTTCAAGGTTTTGTTGTTGAACGACGATTACACACCGATGGAATTCGTCGTCGGAACGATCGAGCAGTTTTTCAACAAGAGCCGCGAGCAGGCGACGCAGATCATGCTCAAGGTGCATCGCGAAGGCATGGGCGTATGCGGCATCTACCCGAAAGATGTCGCGGGCACCAAGGTCAACCTGGTCACCCAGCACGCTCGCGCGCACCAGCACCCGCTTCAGTGCACCATGGAAGAAATCGATTGACACGGCAATTCTGACAATGCGCCACAAATTTTTGGGTGCGTCAAAAAGGAATTGGTGTAGAGTTTGCTGGAACGCTGGCTGCTCCGGCGATTGAGGCGAAAAATGATTGCGCAAGAGTTGGAAGTCAGCCTGCACATGGCGTTTGTCGAAGCGCGGCAGAAGCGCCATGAATTCATCACCGTCGAGCACCTCTTGCTGGCATTGCTCGACAATCCCACAGCGGCTGAGGTGTTGCGCGCGGTAGGCGCCAACATCGACGACCTGCGCAAGAATCTGACGCAGTTCATCGGCGAACATACGCCGACGGTTGCCGGCAGCGAAGACGTGGATACGCAACCCACGCTCGGGTTCCAGCGGGTGATCCAGCGTGCCATCATGCATGTTCAATCATCCTCCAACGGCAAGAAAGAAGTGACCGGCGCCAACGTGCTGGTCGCCATTTTCGGCGAGAAGGACTCGCATGCCGTCTACTATCTGCACCAGCAGGGCATCACGCGGCTTGATGTGGTGAACTACATTTCGCACGGCATCACGAAGCAGCCGCCGGAAAAAGAGAAAGCGGGCGCCGAAAAGGCCGAGAACCCCGAAGGCGAGCAGGAAAGCGACGGCAAGCAGAGTCCGCTGGAGCAATACACCCAGAATCTCAACAAGGCGGCCGCGGAAGGCAAGATCGATCCCCTGATCGGACGCGAACTCGAACTCGAACGCGTCATCCAGACCCTGTGTCGCCGGCGCAAGAACAATCCGCTGCTGGTCGGGGAGGCCGGTGTCGGCAAGACGGCCATTGCCGAGGGCTTAGCCAAGCGCATCGTCGACGGCGAAGTGCCGGAGATCCTCAAGGATTCGGTCGTCTATTCGCTCGACATGGGTTCGCTCCTGGCCGGTACCAAATACCGGGGCGATTTCGAACAGCGCTTGAAGGGGGTGCTGAAAAAGCTCACCAACAATCCGAAGGCGGTGCTTTTCATTGATGAAATCCACACGCTGATCGGTGCCGGCGCGGCCTCCGGCGGCACCTTAGACGCGTCCAACCTTCTCAAGCCGGCACTCTCGAGCGGCCAATTGAAGTGCATCGGTGCGACCACCTACACCGAATTCCGCGGCGTGTTCGAAAAGGATCACGCACTTTCGCGGCGATTCCAGAAGATCGACGTAAACGAACCATCGATCGATGAAACCGTGCA
>JAYVST010000304.1:0-2012 GCA_043775255.1 Burkholderiales bacterium | reverse complement strand
AAGAAATTCCACACCATCGCGCGCAGGATCGAATAGTAGGGCGTGAAATACCACACCGGGGCGATATGCGTCGGCGTCTTGAGCGGATCGGCCGGAATGAAGTTGTTGTACTCGATGAAGTAGCCGCCCATCTCCGGCGCGAAGAACACGATGGCCGAAAAGATGAACAGGAACACCACCACGCCCACGATGTCGTGCACGGTGTAGTAGGGGTGGAACGGAATGCCGTCGAGCGGTATGCCGGTCTTGGGGTCCTTGTGGTCATTGATCTCGACGCCGTCCGGATTGTTCGAGCCCACTTCGTGCAGCGCCAGGATATGCGCCGCCACCAGGCCCAGCAGCACCAGCGGCAGGGCGATCACGTGGAAGGCGAAGAAGCGGTTCAGGGTGGCGTCACCGACGACGAAGTCGCCGCGCACCCAGATCGCCAGATCGGGCCCGATCACGGGAATCGCCGAGGCGAGGTTGACAATCACCTGCGCGCCCCAGTAGGACATCTGGCCCCACGGGAGGAGGTAGCCGAAGAAGGCCTCGCCCATCAGGCACAGGAAGATCATCACGCCGAACACCCAGATCAGTTCGCGCGGCTTCCGATACGAGCCATAGAGCAGCCCGCGGAACATGTGCAGGTAGATGATGATGAAGAACATCGAGGCGCCGGTGGAGTGCATGTAGCGCACCAGCCAGCCCCACGGCACCTCGCGCATGATGTACTCGACCGACTCGAACGCCTTCGCCGCGTCGGGCTTGTAGTGCATGGTGAGGAAAATTCCGGTGACGATCTGGATTACCAGCACCAGCATGGCCAGCGAGCCGAAGATATACCAGAAGTTGAAGTTTTTCGGTGCGTAGTACTCGGAGAGATGAGCCTTCCAGTTCTCCATCAGCGGGAAGCGCTGATCGACCCAGGTCAACAACCCGCCTGCGGGCTTGTCCAGAACGCCCAGTCCGGTGACAAGCACCGGTTCCTTCTTGCCTGCTGCCATGCTCTTATGCCCCTTTCTTGTCTGCGCCGATCAGCAGCTTGGTATCGGACAGGTACATGTGCGGCGGAATCTCGAGGTTGTCCGGCGCCGGCTTGGCTTTCCATACGCGCCCGGCCAGATCGAAGGTCGAGCCGTGGCAGGGACAAACGAAGCCCATGTCGTCGCCTAAGGCGATATTGGCGCCGGTCGGGAACGGGCCCGAGGGCGAACAGCCCAGATGCGAGCAGATGCCCACGGCGACCAAAATCTCCGGCTTGATCGAGCGGCCTTGGTTACGGCAGTACTCAGGCGTCAGTTCCGACATATTGCGTTCGGACTTGGGGTCCGCCAGTTTGGATTCGGTCTTGGCAAGGGAATCGAGCATTTCCTTGCTGCGCTTCAGAATCCAGACCGGTTTGCCGCGCCATTCGCGGATGATCAGTTCACCCTCTTTCAGTTCGCTGATGTCGACTTCCACCGGTGCACCGGCGGCGCGCGCCTTTTCGGACGGGGCAAAGGTCGCCACGAAGGGGTAGGCCGCGCAGAGGGCGCCAACGCCGCCCACGACCGAGGTAGCGACAATGGCGCCGCGCCGGCCGTTGTCGTCGGGTTGTTCGTTACTCATGGGAAAGTCGCCTCAAGAACCTTGTCGGAAAGCAGTTGCCTGCGGAAATGTGGCAAACGCAAAATTATACCGGATCGCCGCAGAAGTTGAAAGATTTTCGTGAAATTTCCTTTTATTTCATGGGCTTGAACGCATCCTTGCAAAAGGGAAAGGCCGCAGGTAACCTCTGCGGCGCCTCGGGTGAGGCAATCAAAACCACTAAGAAAGAAGGGGTTCACATGAGCATGATGGCGGAGTTCCGCGAATTCGCGGTCAAGGGAAACGTGATCGACCTTGCGGTCGGTGTCATCATCGGCGGGGCGTTCGGCAAGATCGTCGATTCACTGGTAGGCGATCTGATCATGCCGGTGGTAGGCAGCATTTTCGGCTCGCTCGATTTTTCCAACCTGTTCGTGGTGCTGGGGAAGAACCCGGCCAACCTG
>JAYVST010000303.1:0-4380 GCA_043775255.1 Burkholderiales bacterium | reverse complement strand
AGCCACGCCACGACCTGTGCGCCAGCGGCGTTCCGATCGAAGGTGAACCCGGCGTTGGTTTTCGCATGCGGCGCGGCTTCCAGGTGCCGCCAATGATGGTCACCGAGGAAGAACTGCAGGCGCTGGTGTTCGGCGCACGCCTGGTGCAAAGCTGTGCCGATGAAGCGCTCCATCAGGCCGCCGACGCGCTGCTCGCCACAGTGGACACGGTGCTGCCCGCGCACCTCAAACCGAAACTGGAACTACCCGGTCTGCTGGTCGCCGATTTTCTTGTCTCGTCCGAAGTCAAGCACACACTGCGCGAATTGCGCGGCGCGATCTCCGACCGGCGACGCGTAACGTTTCGCTACACGCAGGGCGACGGTGTCACCGTCGATATCAGCGTGCGGCCGCTTTGCTTGCGCTACGTAGGCGGAACCTGGACGCTGGGAGGCTGGAGCGAAGGAGAAGCCGCGTTTCGCGTGTTTCGCATCTACCGGATCGCGGATTTGAACATCAAACAGGATCGCTTTGCGCCGGAACGCGGTCGCGATCTCACCGATTATCTCGCTGCCGCGGACCGGCTCGGGGCCGGGCGTTGAAAAGGCCGAGGGCGAGATGCGATTTTTTCGGACCGCGTCGATTCGGAGACCGAGGACCAAGCACGGCTCTGCCGCGAAACATTTCTCGGGCACCTGGCCAGGCCGAAGCTGCTCACGTCGATGTTGCAGAACAAGTCGGCGGACGGCAAGTGCTCCCAACAACGGACCATGCCGCTTTCGTGCAGGTAGAGCGCGGCATGTTCCGACCCGTTGTTGCGGAAAATGATCAGAGCATCGACCATTGATCGTTTACAGATGCATGGTTGCCTCGCGACCGGCATGTTTTTGTCGTCGGATATGGAGTTCTCAATAGTCCGTCAGCAATGCCGGAATGTCGCGTCGTTGGTGCAGCAAGCGAAGAACGTCGAGCCAATCCGCGCGCTCGATGTAGAACACCAAATAGGGAAACACCTCAAGCCTCCAGCTGCGCAGTTCGGGTATGTCCAATACGTGAGCGTATCGGGGTGACCCGGTTTCCGGACGAAGCTCGATGTGCCGTTGCGCCTCGGCGACACGATCAAGAAATGTATCGGCCTGATGCGGTGCGATTCGGGCGTAATACTTGTGCGCCGCGCTGAGATCCTCAAGTGCAGCCTGCCGCAGTCGCGCCGGCTTGGCCGGGGTCACCCGGAGGTGCGCCTGCCGGCCTTGCCACGTCGCGCGCCATCCGTGGCACGCAAATGGGTGATCGCCTCCGCCATCAGCGGACCGGGCGTCGACTCGAGGCCCTGCTGGATCAAATTCCTGAGTCCGTCCCGCGCCGCCTCCATCTCATCCTTGCGGACCAGATCGCGCATGTACTCGCTGGTCGAGCTGTAACCGCGAGCCTTGACGCGCGCATCGACGAACGACTTCAGGTCGTCGCTAAGGGCGATATTCATGGTCACCGTCGTCATGCCGCTAACATACCATTGTTGACAAAGTTTGCCAATCAGTCGCCTTGGGCATTCCGCGAGCCGATCATCAATAGATTCGGCAAGTAGAGTCGGCACCGGCCCCGCGCGGCCGGCACGGCCGGTGCCGTTCGACACAGCGTCGACGCGGCTTAGACAGGCTCCCACGTATAGACATCCCCTGACTGCTGCACCGCCGTGAAGCTGCCCTTGAGTGCCGGAATGCCATGTTCGGCGAGCGTCTGCGGGGTCCAGCCTTCGCCACGATGCACCGAGCGCACCGGACGCATGTGGCTGTAGAGGAAAATCTCGTTGGCGCGCACATGGAACACCTGGCCGTTGACTTGGCCGGCGGCGTCGCTGCACAGGTACACCGCCATCGGCGCGATGGTGGATGCGGCCATCTTGTTCTTCATCCGCTCAACCCGCGCAAGCTTGGCCGGCGTGTCGGTCGGGATCGAGCCGATCATGCGGCTCCAGGCCGAAGGCGAGATGCAGTTGGCGCGGATGCCGGACGGCCCCATCTCGATGGCGATGTTCTTCATCAGGCCCACCATGCCCAGCTTGGCCGCCGCGTAGTTGGCCTGGCCGAGATTGCCGATCAGACCCGAGGTGGACGTCATGAAGATATAGGCGCCCGAACCCTGGGTACGGAAGTGCGGTGCGGCCGCGCGCGAAACGAAGAACGATCCCGACAGGTGCACGTTGATCACCGAGAACCATTCCTCCTCGTTCATCTTGTGGAACATGCGGTCGCGCAGGATGCCGGCGTTGTTGATCACCGCGTCGATGCGCCCGAAGCTGTCCAGCGCACATTCGATGATGCGGTGGGCCGACATCCAGGTGGCGACACTGTCGGTATTGGCGACCGCGCGGCCACCTGCTGCGGCGATCTCGCCCACCACCCGCTGTGCCGGGCCGGCGTCCTGGCCCTCGCCGCTGACCGAGGAGCCGAGATCGTTGACCACCACGCTGGCGCCTTCCTTTGCCATCAGCAACGCGAATTCGCGGCCGATGCCGCCGCCCGCGCCGGTGATGACCACCACTTTGCCTTGCATCATTGCATCCATGTCGATTTCCCTTTCGTTTCCGTCAATCATGCGCGCCAGTTGCATGCGCGCCGTTTTCGGTCCGGTATGCCATGACTTCGACCTCGACTGAAATGTCCGGATCGAAAAAATTGGCCACGCCGATGAACGACAGCGCGGGCCGACAGGCTGTCACAACCTCGTGATGGGCGCGCGCCGCAGCTTCCCACCGGGTGGTATCGAGCATGTAGATACGCGAGGCGACCACATCCGCCCATTCCATGCCGGCCTCGGCCAATGCAGCGCCGATGATCACCATGCATTGGCGCGTCTGGGCATGAATGTCGCCCACGTGCACGATTCGCCCTCCCGTGTCAGCCGGCGAGGTCAGCGAGGTCTGGAACAACGGGCCCGCGCGCACCGCGCGCGAATAGCCGTAGCGTGCCTCCCACGGCCTGCCGCTGGAAATTTCCTGCCGCATCATGTGTTCCCCCGCCCTTGACTTGCACAACCGCCGCCGAGGTGCGCGATCACTCGCCTTTCGCGCCGCACCCGGCGCGCCGCCGTCCTGTACCCCGGCGCCGCAAGCACGCCCCCACTGTAAATTTGTTCTCCATTGCCTCAGGAGGAAAGCGCAGAGGTAGTTGTCCGTTGTTGTGTACGGAAAATCAGGCACTTGCAGCGAGAACAAATTTTCCCTGGCAAATCGCGCAAGACGTCTTGCCATCAGGCAAGCACCGCCATGAAATACATTCGTCGGGTCGTATCGTCGGGTCGTATCGTCGTGGCGCCTGCGTCGCAACATGCCGGCATCGCAACCGCATTGCAACATCCATGACCGATCGACGATGACATAGAATTCCCGCTTGGTCGTTCATTGACCTAATTGAGAAAAGTCAGTCGGAAGCGATGAGCGGAATTCGATATGAGATGCCGGCCGCGGCACTGCGGCGGCGCTGCCGGCCGGCAATTGAGGGCGGCTGAGAAGCCGGCCGCCCGAAGCGATCAATCTCGCCGGTTTCGCATG
Source organism: Burkholderiales bacterium (assembly GCA_043775255.1). GTDB lineage: Bacteria > Pseudomonadota > Gammaproteobacteria > Burkholderiales > JAEUOS01 > JAEUOS01. Next base: position 851 of record JAYVST010000303.1, on the reverse strand, counting down.
GATGCCGCGACCATCGATACCCGCCTGTGCGCCGCATGCACGGCCACAGGCGCCGCGTGCTGCAAGTCCGGACACGTATTCCTGACCCTTGAAGAGCATGCCCGGCTGGAAGAGCACTGCGCCGAAGCGCGCGAAGCGTCGTTCGGCGAAGCATTTCATCGGCGCATCACCATGGACACGGATTTTGCGTTGCTCGACCAGGGCGATGGCTGTCTGTTTCTCGACGCGGACAATGGCTGCACCTTGCATGCCATCGGACTGAAGCCGCAGGAATGCCACTGGTGGCCGCTGCACGTTTATCGGCAAGCGGACGATACCGGCGAGCGCATGTCGGTATGTCTGTCTGACTACTGCTGCGACGGCATTCGCAACGTCGCAGAGGCGCAGGCGTTTCTTCCGCGATACCTCGCGCGAATGATCGAGCGGCTGCCGGCATTGCGACGGTTCCGAAGCATCTTTCCGGGCTCGACGCCACGCCGGCTGGTGTGCAAGATCGGGGGAGGCGAGGCTGGCGGGGAGGCGTAGTGGCACGCACCTTGAAGCTGCCAAGGGACGCGTGCCGCTTGCAGGTCTGAGGAGGCGCCTCTCTATGCGGTAGCTTCGACGATGCCCGACAAGCAGGTTCCTCCGACGTGCAGAAGAACCTGGCGCGGCCTGTCGGGGTTCCAAGCGGCAGCCGAAGATGGACTCATCGGCAAGACGCGCCGCCCGGGTACTACTCTATGACCTCTTCGGCACGCACCAGCAGGGCTTGCGGCAGCTTGATGCCGAGCGCAGCGGCCGCTCTTTTGTTGATGACGAGTTCAAAGTGCGTTGGCTGCTCGATTGGCAGCTCGCCGGCTTTCGCACCT
>JAYVST010000302.1:0-3526 GCA_043775255.1 Burkholderiales bacterium | reverse complement strand
ATCAGGCGCAGGCCTTCGCGCGCCTGTTCCAGCGGCAGGGTCTTGTCGATCAGGGGCTTCATTTCGCCCTTGGCGATCATGTCCATCAGCGCGGTGAGGTTGTCGATGTAGAAGCTGTTCGAGCCGATGATCTGCAGCTCGAAGCTCCAGACATAGCGCAGGTCTTCCTTGGGATCATGGCCTGCGGTTGCACCGCACACCAGCAGCTTGCCGCCGCGCTTCAAGCATTTCAGCGACGGCACCCAGGTGTCGCCGCCGGTGAAGTTGATCACCACGTCCACGCCGCCCTCGTAGTTGCGGCGTTGCGGCTTGCCATATTTCTCGACCGCCCATTTGGAAAAATCCACGTCCTTGTAGTTGATCACCTCGTCGGCGCCGATTTCCTTCAGGCGCGCCAGTTTGTCGGCGCTGCTGGCGCAGGCAATGACTTCGGCGCCGAGCTTCTTGGCGAGGATCACGCAGCCGGTGCCGACACCACCGGAGGCGCCCAGCACCAGCACGCGGTCGTCCTTCTTGATCGTGTTGTGGGTGATGATCATCCGGTGCGCGGTGCCGTAGGCCACCGGCAGCGAGGCGGCTTCGGCAAAGGACACGCTGTCCGGCATCGGGATCAACTGGTCGGCCGACACCAGGCAATATTCGGCCATGCCGCCATCGAGCATCTCGCCCATCAGCCCACGGGCCGGGTTGAGCGGATTGACCAGCACGCGATCGCCGGCTTTCCAACCGGTGACGCCGCTGCCCACTTCGGACACCGTACCGGCCATGTCAAGGCCGATCACCACCGGCAGTGGCACCTTGATGCCCGGCATGCCCTTGACGGTGAATACGTCGTGGTAGTTGAACGAGGAGGCGCCGACGCGAATGATGACGTGGCCGTCTTTCAGCACGGGCATCGGGTGATCGGTGACGACTTCGAGGTTTTCCAGGCCGCCGTGCTGGCGCAGGACCAGAGCTTTCATTTTGTTTCCTTGTGTTGCAGGCGTTGCGGAGGCGGGATTCCGGCCGGCAGTACCAAGGCACTGCCGCGTAGTACGGCTGCTTCACGACGGAGTTTGCGTCGCGGCGGCAACCAGGCGGTTTACACGGGTTCCGGCGCACGCGCCGTCGAGACCATAGACATGCAGCGACCGACCGTCATTATCGCCGCCATTGCCCGCTCTGTGCAGCGCCTGCGGCCCGGTTGCCTGTAGTCCGGACGGGCCACAAAGGCGCGGCCACCCCTTGAGCGGCGCCCTCCCGTTCGGTGCCGTCCCGTTCGGTGCCCTCCCGTTCGGCACCCTCCCGTTCGGTGCTCTCCCTTTCAATTGCGGGCGCCCGCGAACAGCTTGTCATAGGCCACCAAGAGCGTCTGATGCATGGCGCTGCCCTGCATGTCTTTCCCGAGCGGTTCGAGTCCGAAAAAGCGCTCGCTGCGATCGAGCAGCGCCTCTGCCTGGCGCACGGACTCCGCGCCGTACAGCAGCACCAGGGATTTTCGATAGTCGCCGACCTTGTCCAGTTGCATCAGACTTTCGATGCAGCGGTACACCAGGCGACGCGCCGGGTTGAGCTGGTGGTAGTGATGGATCCAGTCGCAACCTTCGGCAATCGCCTCCTCATCACCGATCGCCAGCGCCAAGAGGGTCTTGAGTTCGCCGATGCGCAACTCCTTCCACGGCGTTCCCAGCGGAACGGCCAGGCCGAGGATCTCCCACAGCGGCCGCTCGTCTGATAGATTTAAGGTTTGCAACTCCCCGAGCAGATCCTCGCATTCGTCATCGCTCAACTCACCCAGCCGCACCAGAGCAGGACGGATGCGGTTGCCGACGCTGTTGTTCTCCCATTCCAGGTCTTCGACCGGGTAAATCTCCGACATGCCCGGCACTAGGATGCGGCAGGCATAGGCGCCCTGCTCGTCGAAATCGGCCACGTAGATGTCACGGCCCTCGGCTGCCACGCATGCGCACAGCCAGTTGTAGTCCTCTTCGGTGGTGTTGCCGAAGTTCCAGTCGACGAACGGAAAGTCCGGCTTGTCGCCCAGAAAGTTCCAGCTGATCACGCCGCTGGAGTCGACGAAGTGGATTTCGAGATTCGAAGGCAGCTTGATCTCCTCCATGTCGAATCCCGGCTCCGGAAAACCTTCCAGCGCCTCCAGCGCCCGGCCCTGCAGCAATTCCGTCAGTGCCCGCTCGAGTGCGACCTGAAAGCGCGGGTGCGCGCCGAAACTGGCGAAGCAGCCCTGGTCCTTCGGATGGAGCAAGGTCACGTTCATCACCGGGTAGCGCCCGCCAAGCGAGGCGTCGCGCACCAGAATGCCGAAACCGGCGTCGCGCAGACCCTTGATGCCGGCGGCGATGCCGGGGTAACGCGCGATGACTTCTTGCGGTACCTCGGGCAGGCACAGGCCTTCGCTGATGATGCGGTTCTTGATGTTGCGCTCGAATATTTCCGACAGCGCCTGGGCACGCGCCTCCATCATCGTATTGCCCGCGGCCATGCCGTTGCTCACGTACAGGTTGCCGATGATGTTGACCGGAAACCAGGTCAGAGCACCATCGACGAGCCGCGTATACGGCAACGCGCAGATGCCGCGTTCGACATTGCCCGAATTCAGGTCTACCAGGACGTCGCCGTGGATGGCGCCTTCCGGGTTGTAAAAGGCATGCAGGGCTGGATTGAGCAAGCCCTTGGGCCACTTGCCCTTCTTCGAAGGTTTGAACCAGCGCTCCTGCGGGTAGTGCACGAAAAGACGGTTGGCGCGCGTCTGGCCCAGGTGGAAATGGGTCCAGAAGTAGTGCGTGCCGAGGCGTTCGGCGAATTCGCCCAGCGCGCTGGCGCGTGCGGCGAGTTTGGTGCCGCCCTTGCCGTTGGCGAACAGCATCGGGCATTCGCGGTCGCGCACATGCACCGACCAGATCGCTTCCACCGGGTTGAGCCAGGACGACTCGTCCAGCTCGAAGCCGCGCGCCGCCAGCTTTGCCTGCATGGTACGGATGGTCGCTTCGAGCGATGCGTCCTTGCCGGGGATGAAGCTTTCGGTTCGCATGTTGGGTGGGTCTCGTATGGTTTTCGGTTTTTCGTGGGCTGCGGGCCAGACTACGGATTGTCTACGCAACCAGGGGTCACGCCACGCCAGACGACGCGCAAGTGGGCAAACGTGCCGGGGCGAATGTCGCCATTGTGGCGCGCGGTGGAAACAGGCGTTGTCGCATGCGGTCGCCTACTGGCGGCGCCACCTTGGCATGCAGGATCATGGCCGTCGGCGGAGCCTCCTGAAACCTCCAGTCGGAATGCCAGGCAGTACCGAAGTTGAAGGCAGTCTCGTCGGCCGCGCGGCGCGCTTCGAGAATGTGCGGATGGTCCGGCATCGGCAGGGCATGGCGCGACATCCGTCGCGCTGGAGTGGTATGGGCTTCGCATTGTATTGCCTCGCGGCCGACGTGCCGACGGCCTTTTGCCCCGTGCTACCAGCGCCCGATCGGCTATCATCGACCGCTGCAAACGCCACCCATGGAGGCCCCGATGTCAGCCGTTCCAACACCGC
>JAYVST010000301.1:0-9937 GCA_043775255.1 Burkholderiales bacterium | reverse complement strand
TAGTCGGCGTCGTCGTCGCGCACGTCGAGCAGGATCGCGCCGCGCAGGGTGGCGTTGGCCTTGTCGGGTGTAACGATGTTCTGGTTGATCGTCGGCGCGTTTTTCGCACGCACCGGAATGCGGACATAGGGCGCCGGGCTTTTCCAGTCGCCGAACAGCTTCTCCAGGACAGGCAGGAGCCGGTCCGGATCGAAATCGCCGACGATCGCCAATTGGGCTTGTGAAAGCCCGAAGAAGTCGTTGTAGCAGCGGCGCGCATCCGCCAGTTCGACCCGGCGCGTTTCTTCCAGTTGCTCGTCCACGGTGGCGGCATAGTTCCAGTGGCCGCGCTGGTATGGATTGAAATGACGCGACAGCAGGAGGTTTGCGCGCGCGGCGGGATCGCTGCGCCCATTTTCGATGCCGGCGATTGCGGACTGGCGCAGTTGCTCGAATTCGGCCGCATCGAAACGCGGCGTGCGCAGCAATTCGGACATCAGCGCGAGGCTGTCGCCGAGGCCGGCTGCCGGTACCTCGAGGCTGGCCCCCGATCCGCCGACCGACAGGCTGGCGCGCAGGCGCGTGATTTCGTTGCGAATCTCCTCCCGGTTCAGGCGCGTGGTCCCGCGCATGAGCAACGCGCCTGCGAACGAGCAGGCCTGGCCGCGACCGAACTTGCTTTCCTCGGTGCCGTACTGGAAGGAAAGGGTTGTCGTGACCATGCCGCCACGCGATTTTTTCGGCAGGAACGCGACCTTCAGTCCGTTCGGGAGGGTAGTGCGGCGCGTGCGCGCCTCGATACTGGCAGGTGCGCTGTCGAACACCTCGCCACCGCCGATGCCGGGCGGGCCGACGTAGTCCTTGAGCGCCACCTGCAGGTCGGGCGCGGCGGGAATTTCGGCGCGGCGCGGCGCCGTTGCTTCCGGCAGGAATACCCCGAGCGTGCGGTTGGAGCGGATCAGGTGGGTGCGGGCGGCGCGGTTGACGGCTTCGGCGGTCACGTTGTGCAGGTGATCGCGATAGCGGAAGAACGTGCGCCAGTCGCCGATGGCGATCCACTCCGAGAGATGGGTGGCGAATTGCTGGGTGCGGGTCATCACCACATCCATCTGCGTCAAAAGCCGGGTGCGGGCGCGCACGACCTCATCTTCGGTGATCGGTCTTTCCTGGAGGTTTTCGATGCTGGTGATGAACGCCGCCCGCAACGCGTCCGGACCCTCGCCTTCGTTGCGCTCGGCGCAGGTCTCGCGTCCGCAGCGCAGACGCTGGGCCGGGCGGCGGGCGCCGGTTTTGGGCGGCGTGGCCGAAAATACCAGTGCGCCCCGCTCGGCGAGCATGCGGTCGCCGCCGCTCACGCTGGTGGCAAGGCCGGTCTCGACCAAGGCCTTGTGCAGGCGGCCGGTGGGGGTATCGCCCAGTACCAGGGCGAGGATGTCGAAGGCGGCGTAGTCCGGATGCGCGCCCGGTGGGGCATGGTAGTGCAGGGTGAAGAACGGCGCTTCGCCGGCGCGCCGCAACACCACTTCGCGTTCGCCGTCCTGGGCGGCTTCGGCGGTATAGGTGATGGGCAGCTTGCGTGCCGACCGGGGAATCGCGCCGAAATGCCGTGCCACCAACGCAAGTACGGCGGCGCTGTCGAAATCGCCTGCAATCACCAGCACCGCGTTGTCGGGCTGGTAGTAGGTGCGGTAGAAGGCTTGCAGGCGTTCGATCGGCACGTTTTCGATGTCGCTGCGATTGCCGATCACCGCGCGACCATAGTTGTGCCACTGATACGCCGCGCGCGCCACTTTTTGCGACAGCACCCGCCCAGCGCTGTTCTCGCCGGACTCGAATTCGTTGCGTACCACCGTCATTTCCGAATCGAGGTCGGCGCGCGATATGAATGAATTGACCATGCGGTCGGCTTCAAGCCCGAGCGCCCATTCGAGGTTGGCCGCGGTGGAGTCGAAGGTGAGGAAATAGTTGGTGCGGTCGAAATAGGTGGTGCCGTTCCAGCGCGCGCCGCGCGCGGTGAATTCGCGCTTGATGTCGCGGTGTTTCGGCGTGCCCTTGAACAGCAGGTGCTCCAGCAGGTGCGCCATGCCGGCCTCGCCGTACCCTTCGTGGCGCGAACCCACGAGGTAGGTGATGTTGGTGGTGACCTGCGCCTGTGCGCGGTCCTCCAGCAGAAGCACCTTGAGGCCGTTGGCCATTTGGTACTCGGCGATGCCGCCCATCGCGGGCCCGGCTTCAATGCCGGGCGGCAGGACGGCCTGCGCCAGGGCATGGCCACACAGGAACAACAGCGCAAGCGCGCAGGATTGGAGGGGGAGAGGGAGAGGGAGAGGGAGGGGGAACGGGAGTTTCATGCGATTCCTGCAAAGGGGGCGATGCTAAAATTCATCGATAGATTGATCGGTACGGGTGTCAACGACGGCGTGTGCCTTGTTGCCACGGGGCAGGTTTCTGTCAGGGCGAAACATGAGCAAGGCGTTCACGCGCGAAAAGGATGACGGCGATGAAGACGAAGACACTGTCGACGCGCCAAAGTTGCCGCCGGGGACGAAGAATTACATCACACCCGATGGTTACGCAGCACTGAAAGCCGAATTCGACGAACTGTACCGCGTCGAGCGCCCCAAGCTCGTCGAGACCATCGCCTGGGCTGCCTCCAACGGCGACCGCTCCGAAAACGGCGACTACATTTACGGCAAACGTCGCCTGCGCCAGATCGACAGTCGCATCCGTTTTCTCGCGCGCCGCATGGAGGCGGCCGAGGTGGTCGATCCGACCGGGCAGGGGGCGAACGACCAGGTGTTTTTCGGCGCGACGGTCACCTACAGCACCCGTGCGGGCGATGAACAGACCGTGCGCATCGTCGGGGTCGACGAAACCGAGCCATCGAGCGGACGCATCAGCTGGATTTCGCCAGTGGCGCGCGCATTGCTCAAGGCGCGCGAGGGCGACTTGGTCACGCTGATGACGCCGGCGGGGCGCGAGGAACTGGAAATCCTCGCGGTCAGCTATGGGTAGGAAACTTGTGCCCGGACAGAGCAGCGTTGCCGGCAACTTTTCAAGGATACAGACATGACCAGAAAGACCGCAGAACAGCTGCGCAGCCATCGCTGGCTGGGCGCCAACGACATGCGCTCCTTCGGGCACCGCTCGCGCACCAAGCAGATGGGCTACGCGCGCGAGGATTTCGCCGGCAAGCCGGTGATCGGCATCCTCAACACCTGGAACGATCTCAATACCTGCCATTCGCATTTCAAACAGCGCGTCGATGAAGTCAAGCGCGGGGTCTGGCAGGCCGGCGGCTTCCCGGTCGAGATTCCCTGCATGGCGGTGGGCGAGCAGATGACCAAGCCCACCTCGATGCTGTACCGCAATTTCCTCGCCATGGAGGTGGAGGAACAGATCCGCTGCAACCCGGTCGACGCCGTGGTGCTGATGGGCGGGTGCGACAAGACCGTACCGGGGCTTCTGATGGGCGCGGCATCGGCCAACCTGCCGGCGATTTTCATGCCGGCCGGCCCGATGTTGCGCGGACACTGGCGCGAGCACACCCTGGGTTCCGGCAGTGATGTCTGGAAATTCTGGGCCGAGAAGCGCGCCGGCAACCTCTCCGAGGATTCCTGGCGCGAAATCGAGGACGGCATCGCCCGCTCTGCCGGCACCTGCATGACCATGGGAACCGCCTCGACCATGGCGGCGGCGGCCGAAGCGCTGGGCATGCTGCTGCCGGGTGCCTCGTCAATTCCTGCGGTCGATTCGCGCCATGCGCAGATGGCGTCGGCCTGCGGGCGACGCATCGTCGAACTGGCCTGGACCGATGTCAAGCCGGCCGACATCATGACCACGGCCGCCTTCGAGAACGCGGTGACTGTCGCGATGAGTCTGGGCGGATCGACCAACTCGATCATCCACCTGATCGCCATGGCAGGGCGCACCGGCGCGGCCTTGAATCTCGCGCGCTTCGACGAGTTGTCGCGCCGCACGCCGCTCACCGGCAACCTGAAGCCTTCGGGCAAGTACCTGATGGAGGATTTTTTCTATGCCGGCGGCTTGCGCGGCCACATGGAACGGTTGCGCGACCTGCTCTACCTCGATTGCCTTACGGTCAACGGCCACACTCTGGGCGAGAACATCGCCGGCGCGGAGGTGTTCAACGACGATGTCATCCGGCCGCGCTTGAACGCGTTGCAGGCGGAAGGCGGGGTGGCGGTGTTGCGCGGCAATTTGTGCCCGGATGGCGCGGTGGTCAAAACCTCGGCGGCCGAGCCGCAGCTGTTGGCGCACAAGGGGCCGGCCCTGGTGTTCGAGGACTACAACGACATGGCCGCGCGCATCGACGATCCGGCACTGGAAGTGACGAAGGATTCCGTGCTGGTGTTGCGCAACGCCGGCCCGCAAGGCGGCCCGGGCATGCCGGAATGGGGGCAGTTGCCGATCCCGCAAAAACTTCTCAAACAGGGTGTGCGCGACATGCTGCGCATTTCCGATGCGCGCATGAGCGGCACCAGCTACGGCGCCTGCGTGCTGCATGTGGCGCCGGAATCTTTCGTCGGCGGGCCGCTCGCACTGGTCAGGACGGGCGACATGATCGAGCTCGACGCTGCCGGTCGCCGGCTGACCCTGCATGTGAGCGACGCAGAGCTCGCGCGTCGGCGCGCGGCCTGGGTGCAGCCCAAGGCGAAGTATCCGCGCGGGTTCGGCGTCATCTACAGTGAACGCGTGACCCAGGCCGATCAAGGCTGCGACTTCGACTTCCTCACCGGTACCGAGCCGACCCCTGACCCCGAGATCCACTGACGCAAAGCCGGCCAGCGCGGGCGGGGCCTTCCATGACCACAGGGTACCGATCGAGCGCTTTCTCGACATCGGCGCGCAGACCCTGCGGCTGCCGTAGGTGCAAAACGCGGAGGAAGACGCCGCAGCCTTTGCGGCCATGCGGCTTCCACAGAACAGGGTGCGCCGGGTTGCCGACTGCACACGGGAGCGGCCCGGCGCCGGGCGAGCCGGCCTATTTGAGGAAATTCCCGGTACGCCCGATCAGGGTCAGGTCGACATACGTCGAGCCGTTGTGGTTGTTCGGCGTGAAGCGGATGTTGAAGCCGCCGATGTCGACGTTGTTCATCGTTTCCAGCGCCGTGATGAAGCGCTCGCGAGTCACCTCACGGCCGGTGCGCCGCAGGCCTTCGACGAACACGCGGGCGGCGATATACCCCTCCAGGCTGGTAAAGGACAATTGAGCCGCACCGGCAGACTTGATTGCGCGCTGGTAGTCGCGCGCGACCTGGGTGTCGGCGGAGAACGGGAAGGGCACCACCTGCGAGATCGCTACACCATAGCCGTCCGGCCCCAATTCGTTGGCCAGCGCCTTGCTGCCGACGAAGGACACGTTGTGCAATTGCCCGGTGTAGCCTGCCTGTTTCGCCGCCCGCACGAAGGCTGCGATCGACTTGTAGGCCGAAATCATCACGATCGCGTCCGGCTGGGCTGGCACCAGCGCCTTGACAGCTGCGTCCACCTTGACGGTATTGCGTTCCACTGTGGCGGTGGCTGCGACCTTCATGCGGCGCCGGGCAAGAGCGCGCTCGACCCCGGCCAGACCGGCCTTGCCATAGGCGTCGTCCTGATACAAGACCGCGATGTTGCGCACCCCAAGCGGCGTGAGTTGTTCGACGATTTTTTCGGTTTCGTCGAAGTAGCTGGCGCGGATGTTGAAAATGTAGCGGTTGAACGGGCTGCGCAGGCTTTCCGCGCCGGTGAAGGCGCCCACAAAAGGCACTCGTGCTTCAGTGAAGATCGGCAGGGCCGCGTTGGATGTGGGCGTGCCGACATAGCCCAGAAGCGCGAACACCTTGTCCTCGCCGATCAGCTTCCTGGTATTGGCGGCCGCACGGTCGGGCTCATACCCGTCGTCCAGAGTCACCAGCCTCAACTGGCGGCCATTGACGCCGCCTTTCTGGTTGATCTCGTTGAAATAGAGCTGGGCGCCCAGGCGCATTTCGATGCCCAGTTCCGCAGCCGGGCCGGAAAGGGCACAGGATTGACCGACAATGATGGTGTCGCCGACAACCCCGGTTTCTGCCGCGCCACCTGGCGCCGCCGCAAATAGTGCTGCGGCAACCGACAACCAGCCTGCGACCACTCGCGCCTGATACATTGCTCCTCCGGTCCATATCGGCCAGCCGGTACTCACGCCCTCCATTGAACGGCCGAACGTAGGCACCGGGGCTGTTTTTTCGGCATTTTAGGCTTATGTCCGGAATTTTGCGAAAGCACGATTGTTGACGGCGGTTTTTTCGCGCCTGCAAGGCTCCCCGAGGACTTGAAAAGCCTTTGTGGCGGCCCCAATTGCGGCAGGTCCGGTATTTTTGTCAGGAGGAAGTTCCATGGGCGCACAACACGAAACCCTTGCCTTTCAGGCCGAAGTCAAGCAACTGCTGCATCTGATGATCCATTCCTTGTATTCCAACAAGGAAATTTTCCTGCGTGAACTCATTTCCAACGCTTCCGACGCCTGCGACAAGTTGCGCTTCGAGGCGCTCAACAACGGCGCGCTGTTGGGCAACGATCCCGACCTCAAGATCCGCGTTGCCTACGACAAGGCCACACGCACCCTGACGGTCTCCGACAACGGTGTCGGCATGAGCCGCGAAGATGTCGTCTCCAATCTGGGCACAATCGCCAAATCCGGCACGCGCGAGTTCTTCTCCAAACTCTCCGGTGACCAGGCCCGAGACGCGAACCTGATCGGGCAATTTGGCGTCGGCTTCTACTCCGGTTTCATCGTCGCCAAGAAGATCGTTGTTGTGACCCGCGCGGCCGGCAGCGACGAGGCGGTGCGCTGGGAATCCGCCGGGGAAGGCGAGTTCACCATCGATGCCGGCGAGCGCGCCGGCCGCGGTACCGATGTCATTCTCGAATTGCGCGAAGGCGAAGACGAACTCCTCTCGACCTGGCGCCTGAAGTCCATCATCACCAAGTATTCGGATCACATCACCCTGCCCATCCTGATGAAAAAGGAGGAATGGAAACAGGGAGAGGGCGCCGACAAGAACGGCGGATATGTCCAGCTTGACGAGGACGAGACCGTCAACCAGGCCACCGCCCTGTGGACGCGCGCCAAGGCCGACATCAGCGAAGAGCAGTACACCGAGTTCTACAAGCATGTCTCGCATGACTTCGAGGCGCCGCTGGCCTACACCCACAACCGCGTGGAAGGGCGGCAGGAATACATCCAGCTGCTCTATGTTCCCGCGCGCGCGCCGTTCGACATGTACGACCGCGAACGCAAGCACGGCATCAAGCTGTACGTGCGCCGGGTGTTCATCATGGACGACGCCGAGCAGCTGTTGCCGCAGTACCTGCGCTTCGTCAAGGGCGTGATCGATTCATCCGACCTGCCGCTCAACGTCTCGCGCGAGATCCTGCAGGAATCGCGCGACGTCAAGGCGATCCGCGAAGGGTCGACCAAGCGGGTGCTCTCGTTGCTCGAAGAGTTTGCCAACAACGACGATGCGGCACAAAAGGAGAAGTACGCCAAGTTCTGGAAGGAATTCGGCCGCGTCCTGAAAGAAGGCGTCGGCGAGGACTTCGCCAACAAGGACCGTATCGCCAAGCTGTTGCGTTTCGCCAGCACGCAGGCGAACACCGATGAAGAAACCGTGGCGCTGGCCGACTACGTCGCGCGCATGAAGGAAGGCCAGGACAAGCTCTACTACGTGACTGCCGATACGTTCCTGGCGGCCAAGAACAGCCCGCATCTGGAGGTGTTCCGCAAGAAGGGCATCGAGGTGCTGCTCCTGTCCGACCGGGTCGATGAATGGCTGGTCTCGCACTTGAACGAGTTCGAAGGCAAGGGCCTGGTGTCGGTGGCCAAGGGCGACCTCGACCTGGGCAAGCTGGAGGACGAGGCGGAAAAGAAGGACCGTGAATCAGTCGAAGGCGAGTCGAAGGATCTGATTGAAAAGATCAAGCAGTCGCTCGCAGGCAAGGTCAAGGACGTGCGCGTCACGCACCGTCTGACCGACTCCCCGGCTTGTCTGGTGGCCGATGAAAACGACATGAGCGGCAATCTCGCGCGCATGCTCAAGGCGGCCGGCCAGAAGGCGCCACCCTCGCAGCCGATTCTCGAGATCAACCCCAGGCATCCGCTGGTGGCGCGCCTGAAGTATGAAGAAGGCAAGTTCGATGACTGGTCCGCGTTGCTGTTCGACCAAGCCTTGTTAGCTGAGGGCGGGCAACTGGAAGATCCGGCCGGTTTCGTTCGCCGCATGAACGAGATGCTGCTGGCGATGACGCTTACCGGCAAGTAGATACAGCGCAATTTCTTGGCCCCACCCGGAATCGACCCTTCCGGGTTTTTTGCGCTCAAGTTCCGGAATAACATCGTCCGGGTTTTTTGCGTCTAAGTTCCGGGATAGCATCGTCCGGGTTTTTTGCGCCCAAGTTCCGCGATAGCCCCGCCCGAGTTTTTTCGCCTCACGTTGCAAGTGGCTCTTGCAAATGGCTCCAAACCTTGGTCGGCGGCGGCATAGAATCGGTGGGTCTGCAATCCCCCGGCCCACTAAATGACCGCCAACCCGTTTGCCTCCGCCACCCGCGTGGCCGCACTGATCCGCCGTCGGCGCGGCGGTGCACTGGAACAACTCAACGCCACCCTGAAGCGGGTGGCGGCGTTGAATCCGCGCATCAACGCGGTGATCGCCTTGCGCGTGGATGCCGCACGCAAGGAGGCGCGGGCCATCGACCGCGCATTGGCCCGAGGCGAAAAACCGGGCCCGCTGGCCGGTGTGGCGATGACGGTGAAGGAATCCTTCAACGTGGCGGGGTTGCCGACCACCTGGGGCCTGGAGGAATACAAAGGCAAACCGGTCGCCGAGGACGCGTTGTCGGTCAGGCGGCTCAAGGCCGCCGGCGCCGTGATCTTCGGCAAGACCAACGTGCCGGTGCTGCTGGCCGACTGGCAAACCTACAATCCGGTCTACGGCACGACCAACAATCCCTACGACGTGGCCAGGATTCCCGGCGGTTCCTCCGGTGGTGCGGCGGCCGCACTGGCGGCCGGCATCACCGGCCTGGAAATGGGTTCCGACATCGGCGCCTCCATCCGCGATCCGGCCCACTACTGCGGCGTCTACGGCCACAAGCCGACTTACGGCATCTGCTCGCCGCAAGGCCATGCCCTGCAAGAATCGGTGGCGGCACAGGACATCAGCGTGATCGGCCCGCTGGCGCGCAGCGCCGACGACCTGAAACTGGCATTGGGCGTGATCGCCGGCCCTGACGCCATCGACGCGCGGGGCTGGAAGCTCGCACTGCCCAAACCGCGCAAGACCGCGCTCAAGGACTTCCGCATTGGCGTGATGCTCTCGCATCCGACGGCGGAAGCCGATGCGTCGGTGCAAACCGCCATCGACGGTCTTGCTAAATGGCTGGGTAAACAAAAGGCAAAGGTCGACACCGAGGCGCGTCCCGACTTCGATCCGGATGAAGCGCATCGCGTTTTTCTCGCGCTGGTGCGCTCGGCCACGTCCGGGCGTCAAAGCCCGCAACAATTCGCACGCTGGGCCGAACTTGCCACCCGGCGCGGCGCGGCCGACATGAGCTACGAGGCACAGGCCGCGCGCGGCAATACGCTCCTGCACAAGGACTGGCTCGGCCTCAACGAACGCCGCCATCGGATGCGCCTGGCCTGGGCGCGGTTTTTCGAGGCCTTCGACGTGCTGCTATGCCCTGCCGCGACCACACCGGCGTTCGCGCACAACCAGAAAGGCGAGCGCTGGGAGCGCATGCTCGAGGTCAACGGCAAGCCGCAGCCGACCACCACGCAAATGTTCTGGGCCGGCTATTCCGGCATGTGTTACCTGCCGTCCACCGTGGCGCCGATCGGATTTTCGCAGGAAGGCCTGCCGGTGGGCGTGCAGATCGTCGGTCCGCAGTATGGCGACTTGACCACGATCGAACT
>JAYVST010000300.1:0-3987 GCA_043775255.1 Burkholderiales bacterium | reverse complement strand
CTGGTATGCGCGGCCAGCAAGGGCCTGGGGCGCGCCTGCGCGATGACATTGGCAGCCGAAGGCGTGAACGTGGTGATCACCGCGCGCGGCCGCGAAGCGCTCGAAGCCACTGCGGAAGACATCCGCCTGGCCACCGGCGTCAAGGTGGTGACGGTGGCCGGCGACATCACCACGCCCGAGGGGCGCGCCTCCGCGCTGGCCGCCGCGCCGCACTACGACATCCTGATCAACAACGCCGGCGGCCCCGCGCCCGGCGACTTCCGCGACTGGGACCGTGACATCTGGATCAAGGCGCTCGACGCCAACATGCTTACGCCCATCGAACTGATCAAGGCAACCGTGGATGGCATGATCGCGCGCAAGTTCGGGCGCATCGTCAACATCACCTCGGGCGCGGTGAAAGCGCCGATCGACATCCTGGGCCTCTCCAACGGTGCGCGCTCGGGCCTGACCGGTTTTGTCGCCGGGCTTTCAAGGAAAACGGTGGCGCACAATGTGACCATCAACGGCCTGTTGCCCGGCCCGTTCGAGACCGACCGCCTGAAATCGACCCTCGGCACCTGGGCCAAGCGCGATGGCATCAGCATCGAGGAAGCCGGCGCGCGGCGCAAGAAAGAAAACCCCGCCGGGCGCTTCGGCACGCCCGAGGAATTTGGCGCTGCTTGCGCGTTCCTGTGCAGCGTGCACGCCGGCTACATGACCGGGCAAAACATCCTGCTCGATGGCGGGCACTATCCGGGAACGTTCTGACCTGCGTCAAAAAGTACACCCCTACTTTTTGCCGGACTGATATGCGTGGAATCGCTGGCGGAGCCAGTCGATTCCACGACAAAACAACTACGAAAAACCCGCGCCCATGACCCCCGCCGAAACCGCCGATCGCCTCGCGAAGTACCGGCTGATACCGGTGATCCGTTTCGACAATCCCGACGACGGCGCGATCGCGATCGAGTGCGCCTTGCGCGCGGGCTTGCCGACGGTGGAGATCACGCTCACCATGCCGGATGCGATCGACATGGTGCGGGAGTTTTCGCGCCATCTCGAAAGCCACCAGATCATCGGCGCGGGAACGGTCTGGAACGAGGAAGACTGCGAGCGCGTCATGCAGGCCGGCGCCGCCTACGTGGTCTCGCCGGGGCTGGTGCCCGGCCTGGGTGCGCAGGTGCATGCCGGCGGAGCAGCCTACCTGGCGGGCGCGATGACCCCCACCGAGGTGGCGGCCGCGTTGCGCGACGGCGCGGACATCGTGAAGATATTCCCCGCCTCCACCTTGGGCATCAAACACCTGACCGCGCTGAAGTCGGTATTCCCCGGCACGCGCTTCTGCCCGACCGGCGGCGTCTCGGGTGAGAACATGGACCAATGGTTCGCCGTCGGCGCTGCCTGCGTGGGCATCGGCAGCTCGATGTTCTCGAAGGAGGCGATCCGCGGCCGCAACCAGAAGGTGCTGGTGGAAGAGGCGAAGCACCACCTGTCGCTGCTTTCGCTGGTTCCACGTTAGCCATCGATCTAACGGCAGGGTCTCGATAGGCGGACGGGATCACGCGCACCAGGAAATCTATTTTGTGGAGATCGGTAGCTACGTTTATATGGTGCCGTTCGTACGCGCCACCGGCTGGATTTTCCTCAAGACCGTCATTCCGACTCGCAAGGGGACGAAGGAGTTTCTGAAAGGATCGACATCATGAGCACTCGGAAAACATTGACCGGAGACGGGCTCGATAGCGAAGAAAAGGCATTGCTGCGAGCGCTCGAGCACGGTGAAATCAAGTACAAGAAACCCGCCAAGGCTGAGCGCGACGAGGCAATGAGCGCAGCGCGTACCACCCTCAAACGGGACAAGCGCATGAACATCCGCGTCTCTTCGATGGACATGTTGGGCCTGCAAACCAAGGCGGCCAAACTGGGCATGCCCTACCAGACGCTGGTTTCAAGCATCCTGCACCAGTATTTGACCGGGCGACTCAAAGCAACCGACACCTGACCGATCGCGATGCCGTCGCCATCCATACTCGCCTTGGGCGAGCCGATGATCGAGTTCAACCAGACCGAACCGGGCGCACCCAACTATCTGCAAGGCTACGGCGGCGACACCTCCAACGCCATCATCGCCGGCGCGCGTCAGGGCGCCTCTTGCGGCTACATCACGCGCCTGGGCAACGACGATTTCGGCCGCCGCTTCCTGGACCTGTGGCAGATCGAAGGCGTCGATACCCGCGGCGTTTCGATTGACGACGCGGCGCACACCGCCGTCTACTTCGTCACCCACGGCGCCGCCGGCCACAGTTTCTCCTATCTGCGGCGCGACTCCGCAGCCAGCCGCATGCGAGCGGAACATCTGCCGATCGGGATGATTCGCGACGCCCGTTACCTGCATGTCTCCGGCATCAGTCAGGCGATCTCGCCCTCCGCGCGCGACACCGTCACCTCCGCCATCGCCATCGCCCGCGCCGCCGGCGTGAAGGTGAGCTACGACACCAACTTGCGCCTGAAACTCTGGCCGCTCGAGACCGCACGCGCCGTCATCACCGCCACCATCGCCCACACGAACTACCTGCTGCCCAGCCTGGAAGACTTGCAGGCGGTCAGCGGCCTGGATGCGCCCGACGCCATCCTCGACTGGTGCTTGGCCCAAGGTGCGAGAAACGTAGTGCTCAAGTGCGGGCGCGACGGCTGCATCGCCGCCACGCCTTCCAGTCGTAGCGTGATTGCGGGCTGGCGTGTCAACGCCGTGGACGCTACCGGTGCGGGTGACTGCTTCGACGGTGCTTTTCTCGCCCGACTCGATGCCGGCGACGAACTTGTCGCTGCCGCGCGCTACGCCAACGCCGCGGCGGCACTCACGACCACAGGCTTCGGCGCCGTGGCGCCGCTGCCGCGCCGCGCGGATGTGCTGGGTCTTCTTTCCCGCCCTGCATGACAGCCTCGCTGATCGCCCTCGACTGGGGCACCACCAGCCTGCGCGCCTATCTGATGAGCGACGAGGGCAGCATCCTCGAGCGACGCGCAGGCGGGCCGGGCATCATGAAGATCGGGAGTGGCGCGTTCGAACCCGCGCTCAGCGCATTTTGCGGCGACTGGATCGCAGCCTGTCCGCAAGCCCGCCTCGTCGCCAGCGGCATGATTGGCAGCAAGCAGGGATGGCGTGAAGCGCCGTACTGTCCCAGCCCGGCAAGCCGGGCTCACCTCGCGGCGCGGCTTATCCATGTGCCGCTGGCAGGCGCTCGAACCCTGGCGATCGTGCCGGGGGTTTCGCACACGGACCCCGCAACCGGCGTGCCCGATGTCATGCGCGGGGAGGAAACCCAGATCATTGGTGCGATTCCGGAGGCCGGCTCGCATGTGGCCGTTCTGCCCGGTACGCACAGCAAGTGGGCGCGGGTCGATGGCGGCGCCATCAGTCGCTTCGCCAGTTACATGACCGGCGAAGTCTATGCGGCGCTCGTGCAGCACACCATTCTTGGCCGATCGATGGCGCCCGATGCGCCGCACGATTCGGCGGCTTTCACGCGCGGCGTGCGCTATGGCCTGGAAGCACCGGGCACGCTGCTCAGCCGCATGTTCTCGGCGCGGACCCTTGGCCTGTTCGACCAGCTCGATGGTACGGCGCTGCCCTCCTATCTGTCGGGCTTGCTGATCGGCAGCGAGATCGGCGGCGCGAGCACCCTGTACGGCTTTTCGAAGCGGGTGACCGTGCTGGGGTCAGCCGACCTGAGCGCCCGCTATGTCGAGGCGCTGGCCCTGGCAGGCATCGTGGCCGATGTTGGGAGTGAAGATTGTGCGGCGCTGGGAATTGCGCGTATCTGCGCGCCCACTACGCGCCCGCACTGAAGACGGGCTTCGGCTTTCGGCTGCGCAATCGGCTAGCAACCTGTCGGACTTGAGGCGTCGAAAGCGAAAATCGGCCCCAGCGAGGACAGTTTTTGCCGCATTCGCAGTCCCATAGCCCGGCTATGGGACAAGAAGGCGGTGAAAAATGGACCGCTG
>JAYVST010000299.1:0-3395 GCA_043775255.1 Burkholderiales bacterium | reverse complement strand
GGGCTGCGCTCGATGTCGTCTGAAATGACCGACCTGGCGCGCTCGATGGGCGCTACCCGCTGGCAGTTGTTCGCGCGCTTTCGCCTGCCCACCAGCCTGCCCTATCTCTTCAGCGGCCTGAAGGTCGCGGCCACCCTGGCGGTGGCCGGTGCGGTGGTCGGCGAATTCGTCGGCGCCGACAAGGGGCTGGGTTATCTGCTCCTGGTGACCAATTCGAACATGGAGACCGCGCTCATGTTCGCCACCATCGTGGCGTTGACCATGATCGGCCTGGTGTTCTTCTACGCAGTGGAGTTTCTCGAAGCATTCCTGATCCCCTGGCACGTGACCCATCGCATACGCGAAGGGTCAGGATCGATGTAACACCAAACCTTAAGGAGGCGACATGAAAGCAAGGCTATTGTTGATATTGGCGGTTCTGGTGTTCGGCGGGCAGGCGTTGGCGCAGGCCAAGCTGGAGAAGTTTCCGTTCCGCCTGAACTGGACACTGTATGGCGAACACGCGCCCTTCTTCGTCGCACGCGACAAGGGCTTCTACGCAGCCGAAGGCCTCGAGATCGAAATTCAGGAAGGCAGCGGCTCGACCACCGTCTCGCAACTGGTGGCGTCCGCCAACAGTCCGGTCGCCTATGTCGACGCGGCCACGATGATGCGCGGTGTCTCCAACGGCATGCCGATCCGCGCGGTGGGCGTGACCCTGCAGCAGAGCCCGATGGCCTTCATCTACCGCGCCGACGCGGCACGCCCGACCAAGATCGCCGAGATCAAGGGCAGCCGCATCGCCATGACCGCCGGCGACGCCAGCCTGGCGATCTTCACCGCCTTCATGGGCAAGCTGGGCATGAAGATGGAAGACGTGCAGGTCATCACGGTGGCCAACCCGCAGGGCAAGGAACAAGCGGTGCTCAACAAGCAGGCCGACGCGCTGCTCGGCTACTTCATGGACCAGGGGCCGCGCATGCAGTTGCAGACCGGCGTCAAGATGGGCTGGACGCGCCTCTACGACATGGCCGGCGTGACCACACTGTCCTCGGCCATCATCGTCAACAACAACTGGCTCAAGGAGGTGAAGAACCAGGACCAGCTGCGGCGCTTCCTGCGCGCCTCGCAGCGCGGCTGGCAGCACAGCTTCGACAACCGCGCCGAAGCCGCCGAAATCTTCCGCAAGGCCGCACCTGTGTTCACCCAGGAAATCGCGCTCCTGGAAGTCGAAGGCACGATGAGCATCATCCGCACCGAGCGCACCAAGGGCAAGCCGATCGGCGTGACCGACATCGGCGACTGGCGCGACACCCAGGACCTGCTGTCGAAATTCGCCAAACTCAACGCGCAGGCCGACCTCAACACCTACTTCACCAACGAGTTCTTGGCCGAGGCGCCGTACCTGCCGAAAAAATAATGTCCTCCGACGCCTACATCCGGCTGGCCAATGTCGGCCGCGTCTATGCTTCCAAGTCCGGGCCGGTGGAGGCGTGCGGCGAGATCGATCTCGACATCCGGCGCTCGGAATTCGTCGCCGTCGTGGGGCCGAGCGGCTGCGGCAAGACCACCATCCTCAAGATGGTGGCCGGCCTGCAGCCGCATACCTCAGGCAGCATCACCATCGACGGCAAGCCGGTAGCCGGGCCCCACACGGATGTGGGCGTCGTGTTCCAGGACGCCATCCTGCTCGACTGGCGCGACATCCTCGACAACGTGCTCCTGCAGGTGGACATCCGCCATCTCGACCGCAAGCAATACGAGCCGGTGGCTAGAAAACTGCTCCAGACCACCGGGCTCTCGGGCTTCGAGCACCACAAGCCTTACGAACTTTCCGGCGGTATGCGCCAGCGCGCCTCGATCTGCCGCGCGCTGGTGCACGACCCGCCGCTGCTCCTGATGGACGAGCCATTCGGCGCGCTCGATGCGTTGACGCGCGAGCAGATCGCCATGGACATCCAGCGCGTGTGGATGGAAAAGCGCAAGACCGCGCTTTTCATCACGCACAGCATTCCGGAAGCGGTGCTCTTGGCCGACCGGGTGGTGGTGATGAGCCCGCGCCCGGGGCGCATCGTCGAGATCATCGATATCGACCTGCCGCGCCCACGCCGGCTCGACCGGGTGCCGGCGCAGTTCAACGACTACACCAACCGCATCCGCGACATCTTCAAGGCCCGCGGCGTCCTTGCAATGGATTGAGCGAAACCCACCATGCCGGCCTCTGCCATCGTTCCAGAATTCTCCATCCGCGCCATCGAATTGTTCGAGCGCCCGGTGGTGTTGCGCCTGCCGTTCCGCTTTGGCGTGGTGACGCTCACGGCCTGCCCGCAGGCTTTCGTGCGCGTGACCCTCGCTATGGCCGGCGGGCGTGAAGCCGTCGGCGTGGCCGCCGAGATGATGGCGCCGAAATGGTTCGACAAGAACCTGGCCCTCTCCAACGAAGACAACTTCGACCAGTTGCGCGCCGTGCTCGGAATGGCGTGCTCGGCTTACCTCAGCGACCGCGCGCCGGCCAGCGCATTCGGCCACTTCGCCCGGCACTACGACGCGCATCAGGCCGAGGCCGGCGCGCGCGGCTACAACCCGTTACTGGCCAACTACGGGCCGGCGCTGATCGACCGCGCCATCCTCGACGCACTATGTCACGCGGCGAATACGGATTTCTATGGCGCGATGCGCGCCAACCTGGCGGGGATCGGCCCGGTGCTGCCGTCGTTCGCCGGCATCGACTTCGACCGCTTTCTGGCCGGCCTGACGCCGGCGGCGACCATCGAGGCGCGCCACACCGTCGGCATGGTCGACGCGATCACGACGGCCGATCTCGCCGCACGGGTCGGCGATGGCCTGCCCGAGACCTTCGAGGAAGTTGTCGCTGTCTACGGCCATCGCTACTTCAAGCTCAAGGTGGGTGGCAATCTGGACGCCGATATCGTGCGGCTCGAAGCGATCGCCGCAGTGCTCGATCGGAGTAGCGCTCCCTATTTCGCCTCGCTGGACGGCAATGAACAGTACCCCGATGCCGCAGCGGTGGCCGAACTGCTTTCGCACATGCGCGCGCGCTGCGGACTTGCGCGACTGCTGGCCTCTATTTTGTTTGTCGAGCAACCGATCAACCGCAAGAACGCGCTCGACGCGGACTTCCGCGCCACACCACTCGGCCTGCCGGTGATCATCGACGAGTCCGACGGCACGCTCGACACGTTCGTCGAAGCGCGTGCGCGCGGCTACAGCGGTGTGTCCTCCAAGACCTGCAAGGGGCTGTACAAATCCATCCTCAACGCCGCGCGTTGCGCGCAGTGGAACGCGAGCGACGGCGGCATGCGTTACTTCATGTCGGCGGAGGACCTCACCACGCAGGCCGGGCTCGCCGTGCAGCAGGACTTGGCGCTGGTGAACCTGTTGGGCATCACCCATGT
>JAYVST010000298.1:0-13924 GCA_043775255.1 Burkholderiales bacterium | reverse complement strand
GCGGGACGATCGATCACCGCGATCGGGTTGATGTCGATCTCGCGTATGCACCCCGCATGGGCGCATGCGAAGTCGCCCAGCCTGACCAGCAGGCCCGCCAGGGCATCGAGATCGACCGGATGGCGGCCGCGTGCGCCCTGCAGCAGTGCCGCGCAGCGCGTCCGCGCGATCATGGCGCGCGCCTCCGCGTGCGAAAGCGGCGCCACGCCGAATTGCACGTCGCGCAGGACTTCGAGGAACACGCCGCCCAACCCGAACATGACGGCCGGCCCGAAGTTGGCATCGCGCTCTACGCCCATGACCAGCTCGCAGCTCACGTGCACCATTTCCTGGACCAGCACGCCGCCGCCCGGCGCATGCGGCGCCGCTGCGTCCATTGCCGCCTCGATTGCTGCAAAGGCCTGTTCGACCGCGGCCGCGTCGGCCAGGCCAAGGCGCACCAGTCCGGCTTCTGTCTTGTGGGCGATCAACCGGTGCTCGCCCTTGAGCGCCACCGGGTACCCCAGTTCACCTGCGATCGCGACGGCCTCGGCTGCCGACTTCGCCAGGCGCTCGCGTGTTACCGGAAAGCCGATGCCGGCCAGGATCTGCTTGCTTTCGCGTTCGCCCAGGCTGACGCGACCGGCCCGTTGTGCGGCGCGAATCAGCGGATGTGGCGCAGTCGGCGGCGCATGTGCCGGTGCCGAGGCCGCCGCCTCTCGCTTCGCGCGCAGGTATGCATTGAGCGCGGCCAGCGCACGCACGGTGCGCTCCGGCGACTCGAACAGCGGCACCGGACTGCGGCGCAGGAGCGCCTTGCCTTCGCCTTCGAACGAACCGCCCACCCAGCTCACCAGCACCGGCTTGGGCTGGGCCGCAGCGATGCGCACGATGTCGTGGCATGCCACGTCGTAGTTGCGCGCGATCGTCAGGATCGGCACGCCGATGCCGACGGCGGGGTCCGCCAGCAATTGCTCCAGGCAGCGGCCCCAGACGCCGTGGTCGGAGACCTGTCCACCGCTCAAGTCGACCGGGTTGGCGATTGGCCCGGTCTTGACCAGAAGACCGCGAATGCGCTGCTGCGTTGCTTCGGCGAGGTCGGGAAAGCGCAACCCGCGCTGCGCCGCCATATCGGCCAGAAGTCCGACGTGACCGCCGGACACCGACAGCGCGCTGCATCCCTCTCCCGGCAGCACCGAAACGCATGAAAGCTTGCCGGCGGCGCGCAGCTTGGCGAACATCTGCGCCACCTGATAGAGCAAATCGACGTCTTCGACCTGCACCGCGCCGTGGCGCGCGCACAGGGCGTCGAATACGGCGCCCGAACCGGCCAGCGCACCCGTGTGCGATACGGCCATCGCGCGGCCGATCTCGGAACGGGCCGACTTGAGGATCACCACCGGCTTGCCTGCACGCAACGCCTCTTGCAGAAACGCGCCGAAGGCCGCGCCATCGCGCACCGCTTCGATCGTCAGCGCAATCGCGTCGGTGGCCGGGTCTTCGACCAAGAAGCGGCCGAAATCGACGATATCGAGGTCGGCCTCGTTGCCGGTACTGACGAGGTGGCTGAAGGAAATGCCTTCCTGCAACCCGCCAACGAGCACCGAGCCCATCGCCAACCCGCCGCTCTGGCTGATCACGCCCACGCGCCCGGCCGGAATGTCCGGCCACTCCAGCGCCGCCGCCGCGGCAGCGGCGACACGGTCGACCAGATTGATGAAACCGACACAGTTGGGACCGATCACGCGGATGCCCGTGCGTTGCGCGAAGTCGGTCAGCGCCTGCTGCAACCGCGTGCCTTCGGCGTCGCCGCGCTCGGCAAATCCGGCGCTGGTGACCACCAGCAAGCGGATGCCCTTGGCTTCGCAGGCGGCCAGGGACGGCAGGATGTCTTCGGCAGCGAACGAGTAGATGACGCAATCCACCGGGCCGGGGATCGCGGCCAGGTCCGGATAGGCCTTGAGGCCCGCCACTTCGGTGCGGCGCGTGTTGATCGGATAGATCGCGCCTGTATAGCCCTGGCGCTGCAAATAGGGTGCGAAGCGGCCGCTGAACTTGCTCGCGTCCGCCGACGCGCCGATGATGGCGATCGAGCGCGGCTTGAGCAGTCGGCCGACATCCGCAGGCACCATGCGCACCCGCGCGGCGTTGCGGTCAGGCGCAGCCACAGACGTCACACCCGGCCCCGCGACGCAGCGAGATGCTCGGTGAGTTCGCCGATCGACACCAGGGTTTCCAGGCGGGCAAGGGCCGCGCGCAGCGCCTGCACCTTGTCGCCTGCGAGTGCCGCGCCGGCCGCCGACATGAACTTGGCTTCCAGTTCCTCCGGCGGCACCGGGCGCGCCGGATCACCCAGCGCCACGCCCGCATAGCCGCTCACGGCGGCGCCGTTGACCAGTTTGAGGGTGATGCGCGAGGGACGTTGTTCCGGCATCAGGCGGTCGAGTTCCGCATCGCACTCCACGCTCACCAGCGCGGCCAGGCGTCGCACCTCGGGATCGAACACATGTTCATCGGTGAACACCGACTGGTCGCAGCGGCCGTGGATCAGGGTCAGAGCGAGGCTGACCGGAAACGATTCCTTGGCCGCCAGCACGTTGCGCGGCTCGGCGTCGGCATTGTCGCGCGCGGGCACGGCGAAGGTCTCGGCCCGGATCGAGGCAATGGCGGCAGCCTTCAGGCCATGGCGCTCGCGCAACTCCAGCGCCACGTCGATGCCGCTCTGGAAATTGCGGCAGCAGGCATGCACCTTGAAATAGCTGCGCATGATCTCGTAGCCGAGGCCCAGGCCCGCGACAAGCGCGGCGCGATCGAATTTTTCGGCGGACACATGGCCGAACACGTGCGCCACGTCGTCCGGCGCGCCGGTGAAGCCGGCGCCGACCCAGCGCGGCGCAGTCACTCCGTTGGCCGCGCCGACGCCGGAGTACAGGTCGCGCACGGTCGCACCATCCACGGCCGCGCGCCAGGAGGTGGCCAGGGTGAGCGGCGCGGCCACCGTCATCGCTTCGCGGATGGCTGCGGCATCGAAGCCCATCAGCCGTGCGCACGCCGCCGCAGCGCCGATGGTGCCCCAGGTGCCGCTCGGATGCATGGTCTCGCGCACGCGGCAGGCCATGCCCATGCGCGCGGCGACTTCATAGCCGGCGACGAACGCGACCAGAAAATCGCGGCCGGAGACCTCATACTCCTCGGCCACCGCCAGCACCGAGGGCAGCACATAAGTGGCGACGTGGCCGCGCGCGTACTTGTGGCCTTCGTCGAGCACATGGGCACAGGCTGCCGTCGCATTGGCCAGTGCCGCATCAGCCGCGTCACCACGCCACCCGCCGGCCACCACCATGCTGCGTCCGCGCGAACCGCGTGCCTCCAGAAGCATCGCCATGCGCCGCACGCGCGCCTCGCCCGCACCGGCCAGCATCACCCCGAGGGTGTCCATCAAGGTGGTGCGCGCACGTTCGACCACCTCGCGAGGCAGGGACTCGAAGCGCAGCCCGTGCACGAAGGCGGCCACCTGATCGAGTTCGTGCGGCGCGGCAACAATGTGCTCGATGCCGGTTGCGCTCGCTTGCGATGCATTCATGGTCTTCTCCTGATGTTGGCGCGGCGAGGTGGGCAGCCTGGGCCACGCCGACTAGTGACGCGACATTAGCGTTGGCCCGATTTCAGGCGTCGCCCCAGCGCCAGCCCGCTGCGCAGGGCCTCGGCCAAAGGCAGGTCGGCGCAGGCGTTGACCACCCGCTTGGTGCCGGAGACAGCGTTGCGATCCAGCGCAACCAGGCTGGCGGCCATCTGCCGCGCCACGGACATCGTTTCCGCAGCCGCAACCACCCGGTTGACAAGGCCCAGAGCAAGGGCACGCGGTGCGTCGATCATGTCACCGATGGTCAACAGTTCGAATGCCGCCTTGCGGCCGGCATGGCGCAGCAGCGTCCCGGCCATCAGCGAGGGCACCATGCCGTGCTTGGTTTCCGGATAGCCGATCTTCGCATCGGCGCTCATTACCACCATGTCGGCCGCCAGCGCGAGGGCGACCCCGGCGCCGATCGCCGAGCCGTTGACGGCGGCGATCACCGGTTTGCCTATCTGCGCGCAACGCAACTGCATTTCGAGCATCAGGTCGCTGCGCTGTTCGTGGGCCGCCGATGCATCGCCGCCGATGGCGCGAAACTCGCCCAGATCGGCGCCGGCAGAAAACAGCGTGCCCGCGCCGGTGATCACGATCGCGCCGATCGCGTCATCAGCGTCCGCTGCCGCCAAAGCGGCAATCAGCGCCTCGACCAGCGCGGTGTCGAGAGCGTTGCGCTTCTCGGGACGGTTGAGCGTGAGGACGCGCACGCCCTCGTCATCGGCACTCAGGAGTTTTGCTGGCGTGTTCATGGGAGGGACTCGTTTCGGAGGGGCGACGTGCTCGCGCTGGAAGGCGCCGCTGCCGGCGCGACGTCGGCGCATCAGGATGTGCAGCCCGACGTTAATCGCGAACGGCCCGCCGCGTCAAGCCTCGGGTTGGCTCGGCTGACCCGGACCTCGTCGGCACTAGCAGCCTGTTGCTGCGTCACGACAACCTTCAGGTCTGCCCCGCGCACCGCGCAATTCGGACGCTCGCATTGACAATCGGCGCACCTGACTGCTAACGTGGCCGGATTTCGACACGTCGCATGGCGTGTCGCCCTTTCCGGAGCCTGCCGCATGACGATCACTTTCGAGCCGCTGTTCCCGCGCTTTGGCGTGCGCGTTCATGGCTTCGACGCAACCAGGCCGATCGGCGCAGACACCGCAGCGGCCCTGCGTCAGGCGCTGCTCAATCACCGCCTGCTGTTGTTCCGCGGGCAGCCAATGAGCGAGGATGATCAGGTCCGGCTCGGAGAAATTGTAGGCAAGACGACCTTCCGCGGTACCGGCATCTACAAGGACCGTAACAAAAAGTCCGCCCTGGTTTCGAACGCGCACGAAGAAGGCATGTTCGGCACCGGCGAGTTGTCGTTCCACTCCGACCTGAGCTTCACCGAGCACACGCTCAAGGCACGCCTGCTTTATGCGCTGATCCTTCCTTCGGCAGCCGAGACCGGCGGCGAGACCCTGTTCGCCGACGTCCAGGCGGCCTATAACGACCTTGAAGAGGCTCTCAAGAAACGGGTCGAACCGCTGCGCGCGCGCTTTGCCGCGACCTACGACTACGACGACCATTCCGAAACGGTCGAGTATGTGCGGGCATTGATCGGGACCCATCCGCACAGCGGCCGCCGCTTCATTGCCGCCAGCCGCGCCGTCACCAAGGAAGTCGTGGGCATGGAACGCGCGGACTTCCGCCCGCTGCTCAAGGCGCTGTGGGCCCACCTGGAACAGCCGACCTACGTCTATCGGCACCGCTGGCAATTGCACGACTGCATCCTGTGGGACAACATCGGCTTGCAGCACGCGCGTACGCCCTTCAACCCGGCGGAGAAACGGGCCTTGCGCGCTGTGTCGATCGACGACCCGGCGGTTGCCGCCTTGTGGGCGGAGGCGGCCTGAGTCTGGCGCCGCGTCTGTGGTGAATCGCCATTGCGTCGGTGCCTCACGAACCGGCTTCTAGTCCGCCGATACGCCGGCCGCCTTCGCCACCTGCACGCCGCCCGCATGGTTACACCGCCGCGATCACCTGAATCTCCACCATCAACCCCGGTTCGGCCAGATGGCTCACCTCCACCATGGTGGAGGTCGGCAGGTTGGCCTTGAAGAACTCCTCACGCGCGGCGATGATCCCCTTGAATTCGCGCATGTCGGTGGTATAGACCGTGGTGCTGACGATGTCCGCAAGGGTCGCGCCGGCTGCCACCAGGCAACGTTCGATGTTGCGGATGCACTGGCGCGTCTGTTCCAGCATGCTGCCCGTGCCGACCTGGTTGCCGTTTTCGTCGCGCGCGAGCTGGCCGGAGACGAAGATCAGGCTGCCGGGCCGATCGACGCGCACGAAGTGGTTGTAGACACTGGCCCGTACATTTTTCATGCCGGGCGGGTTGCCGCGCGTGATGGTCATGGCGGCCTTCAGGTCTTGTAGCCGGCGGCGGTCATCATGTCGTAGCGCACGCGGTCATGCGCTACCACCGGGTCGACGCCGCTGCGCACGGCCTCGATCACGCTGTCCTCGATCGACTTGAAGAGCTTGGCATGTTCGAGCACCTCCGCCATTCTCTCTTTGGGCACCACGCAGACACCGTTCTCGTCGGCCATGATGAGGTCGCCCGGGCGCACCGGCACGCCGCCCAATTGCACCTCGATCTCGTAGCCGGCGCAGGCGCAGCGGTTGCGGATCGATTGCTGGATGAAACCCTTGCCGAACACCGGCAGGTTGAGCTGCTTGAATTCGTCGATGTCGCGCGTCACGCCGTCCATCACGCAGCCGGCCAGCCCCAGGTGCCGGGTGGTGAATCCCGCGACTCCACCGTAGCTGTTGATGTCCATGCTGCCGCCCTGGTCGATCACCAGCACGTCGCCTGGGCGGCCGCGCTTGATCGCCTCCAGCGTGCCCAGCACCGGCGACTCCTCGGCCTGTCCCAGCGGCACCAGCTTCAGGGTGGCGGCCGGGCCGACGATCTTCGGGCAGGCGTCCCACAGAGGGCCGATGCCGTGCGGGCAGCCCTTGATGCCCGCACGGTCGAGGCCGTCGGACACGTTGGACGTGGACAGCATGCGGTATTCCGCGATCATGCGCTTCATGTCTGCTTCGGGTGACATCGCATCTCCTGTGTGAAAAATCCTTGACGCTTCATTCGGCCTTGATGCCGGCCGCCTTGACCACCTTGGCCCATTTGGCGGATTCTTCGCGCTGGAACTGCGCGAACTGCTCCGGCGTGTTGGGCGTGTGCCGTTCACCCTCAACTGCCATGCGTTTGGTTACCTCGGGCAATTGCATGATGCGCATGACTTCCGCGTTGAGCTTCCTGACGATCTCGGCCGGCGTGCCGGCCGGCGCGAACAATCCGATCCAGTTGTTGACCGCGAAGCCCGGCACGCCGGCCTCGGCCACCGTCGGCAATTGCGGCGCCGCCGCCGAACGCGTATTGCCGATCACGGCGATGCCCTTCAAGCGCCCGGCGCGCACATGCGCAATCGCGGTGGGCAGGGTGGCGAAGGTGAGCTGGGTCTGGCCGCCGATCAGGTCGGCTAACGCCGGCGCATTGCCGCGATAGGGAATGTGGACGATGTACGTGCGGGTCATGGACTTGAACAGCTCACCCGCCAAGTGGCTTGCGGTACCGACGCCGCCGGATGCGTAGGAAAGCCCGCCCGGCCTGGCGCGCGCCAACGCGATCAGTTCGGCCACCGTGTTGACCGACAGCGAAGGATGCACCGCGAGAATGCCTTCGGCCTCGATCACCATCGCAACGGCCACGAAATCGCGCAGCGGGTCGAAGGGCATCTTGTCGAACAGGAAGGGATTGACAGCATGCGAACCGACGAAGCCCATCACCAGCGTGTAGCCGTCCGGCGGCGCCTTGGCGACGATGTCGGCGCCGATGTTGCCGCCGCCGCCGGCGCGGTTCTCGACCACCACCGGCTGGCCCCAGCTGTCGGTGAGTCTGGCGCCGATCACGCGCGAGTAATAGTCGGCGATGCCGCCGGTGGCCACCGGCACGATGATGCGAATAGTCTTGGCCGGATAGGCTTGCGCGCGCGCCGCATCCGGCGCCAGCAATGCCAACAGGCAGGAGCAGAAAACACCAAGGAGTTTCATTCGACTGGCTTTTTCGTCGGCAGGCTGCCGATTCTTGCGGAATTCGCTTTGCGTGAACCTGCGGACGGCAAAAAAAGGGGCAACCCGGCTTTGAGGCAATCATATACCCAATGGGCGATTCACCAGGCCTCGACAACGGCGCGGCGTGCCGCCTAGAATGCGTGCGCAGCCGGCGCTCCGGCCCAATCGGGAGGTCCCATGAACTACCTGCAAGCGATGACCGATCTTTCCACCTGCGACCTGTCCGACGCCTGCGATGCGTTGGGCATCGTGCCGGTGACCAGCGGCGCGATCAAGGCGGTGTATCCGGGTTGCCCGCCGATCTGCGGGCCGGTGTTCACCTGCAAGATGTCGCCCAAGGGCAAAAAGGAAATCGTGATCGGCACGATCGAACCGATCATCGCCGCAGCACCCGGCTCCATCTTTCTTGTCGATGCCGGCGGCAACATGGGTCACAACACCATCGGTTCGCTGGTGACGGCGGTAGCGGTGCAGGCGCGCATGGGCGGAGCAATCGTGGACGGGTGTGTGCGCGATGTGCAGGGCACGATCGCCTTCGGCTTTCCGACCTATGCGCGCGGCACGGTGGTGCAGTCGGTGCGCGGCCGGGTGGGCATCGAATCGGTCAACAAGCCGGTCAAGTTCGACGGCCAGGTGGTGCGGCCGGGCGACATCGCGGCGGCCGACAGCAACGGCGTGATCGTGTTTCCGGCGGCGCGCGCGGCCGACATCTTCAAGGCCGCCCAC
Organism: Burkholderiales bacterium; assembly: GCA_043775255.1. Taxonomy (GTDB): domain Bacteria; phylum Pseudomonadota; class Gammaproteobacteria; order Burkholderiales; family JAEUOS01; genus JAEUOS01. The sequence continues at coordinate 5,481 of JAYVST010000298.1, read as the reverse complement.
CGGGCGGTGGCGCTGGAAAAGAAGCTGATGCTGCAAATCGCGCATGGCGCGGACCTGATCGCCGCCCACAAGGCGCTGAAGTACGACGAGCTGATGCAGGACCAGCTAAGCGACGACTCGATTGCAGGGTAGCCCCGCCGGGGGGCAGCATCAACTTCCATCGATCCGGACCATTGACCAGGGAGCATAGATGCCAAAGTTGGCCAGGCTTTCATGGATGCACCTGTTGCCGATCATTCTGCTCTTGCTCGTGTGGAACGCCCATGCACAGGAAACCTGGCCCGCCCGCCCGGTCACGCTGGTGATTCCGTTTCCGCCCGGCGGCGGCACCGACATCATCGCGCGGACCCTGGCGGTGCGCCTCCAGGAACGGTTGGGCCGGGCGTTCGTGATCGAGAACCGGCCGGGCGCCGGCGGCCTGATCGGCACCCAACAGGTGGCAAAGGCCGCGCCCGACGGCTACACCTACGTGATCGGCATCACCAACACCTTCGCCATCAATCCGTCGTTCTACAAGTCCCTGCCCTACGACCCGGTAAAGGACTTCCAGCCGATCTCGCTGCTGGCCATCGGCCCGCATGTGCTGGTGATCCACCCCGACACGCCGGCTAGGACCATCCGCGAATACATCGACTACGGCCGCACGCAAAAGGGCAAGCTCAGCTACGCCTCTTATGGCAACGGCAGCACGGCGCACCTGATCACGGAAATGTTCAAGGAGCAGAACGGGCTCGACTTCGTGCATGTTCCGTACAAGGGCATCCCGCCGGCGCTGGCGGACCTGATGGCCGGGCGCGTCACCCTGCTGGTCTCATCGACCGCCCCGGCGGTGCCGCTGATCCAGGCGGGGCGTCTGCGCGCGCTCGCTATCTACGGCGACCGCCGCCTCGAGTCCCTGCCCGAGGTGCCGACCATGCAGGAACTTGGTTTCAAGGACACCAACCTGCAAATTTGGTACGGCCTGTTCGCGCCGGCCGGCACGCCGATGCCGATCGCCGTGCGCCTGAACGGCGAGCTGCGCGCCATCCTCGGCAGCCGCGAGGTACAGGACATCTTCGTCAAGGCGGGCATTTTCGCCGCGCCCACCGGCATCGAGGAATACGCGGGATTCGTCAGGGCCGAGACCGATCGTTGGGGGCGATTGGTGAAGATTTCCGGCGCGCAGGCGGAATAGCGTCGTTCCGGCTCGATCTGGCCTCCGTCTCCTGCCTGTTGAAATAAAATATAGTTTACCAATCACGAATTTTTGGTAAACTATATTTGTGTCAAAAGACTCTCCTTCCTTGGCCGCCCTGCCGCCGGAAGTGCAGCGCGCGCTTGCCGCCCTTGGCGAACACCTGGCGCTGGCGCGTGTGCGCAGGCGTGAGTCGCAGCGCCAGTGGGCAGCGCGGATGGGCATTTCCGCACCCACGCTGATCCGCATGGAGCGCGGCGATCCGGGCGTCAGCATGGGCATCTACGCGACGGCCCTGTGGATGATCGGCCGCACGCCCGCGCTGGCGGACCTCGCAGACCCGGCACATGATCGTGGCGCACTGGAAGCGGAGGTACGAGGCGCCGCGCGGGCGCGTGCGGTACGCAGTAAGGCGTCGATCGAAGCGCGCCTCGGCGGCGCGACCACGACAGGCGCGCGCAAGCCGCCATGAGCACCCGCTTGCGGCATCAGGTCACCGATACGCTGTTCCTCTGGTATCTGGGCCGGCCGGCGCGACCGTTGCCGGTGGGCACGCTGCACCTGCTCATGTCGGGCCGCGGCGTGTCGCTGCGCTACGCCCCCGACTGGTTGGCGCGCGGCTTTGCCTTAAGCGACGATCTTCCGCTGTTCGATATCGAACACCTGCCGCGCGAAAAGGATGTGGCTGTCGGCGCGGTGGACGATGCGCGGCCCGACCGCTGGGGCGAGCGTGTGATCCGCCTCCTGGAGCGGCCGGCGCGCCTTTCCGTGCTGGAGATGCTGTATTTCGCCGGCGATGGCCGCTTTGGCGCGCTCGGCGTTTCAGTCTCTGCCGAAGCCTACGTGCCGGTGGCCGCAAACCCGCTGCCGCAATTGGCGGACGTCCCTGCCGTCCATGAGCTGGTGCAAAAGGTGATCGCCGGGGAGCGCATCGATGAAACGCATCGACGCCTGATCGCTCCCGGCGCAACGATGGGGGGCGCGCGCCCCAAAGCCCTGATCGCTATGGACCGCGCCGAGTGGGTTCTGAAGTTCGCCGAAGAGGGCCATGCCGCCGAACCTGTGGTCGAACATGCGGCCATGACGCTTGCCGCCAGGGCCGGCATCACCGTGGCGCGAACGCGGCTGGTGAAGCTCGTACAAAGTATGGGAATGGGTATGGCCGTTGCCGTCAAGCGGTTCGACCGCGCCGGAGCCAGGCGCCTGCACGCGCTGTCCGCCAATGTCGCCCTCAAGGCGGCGGGTTCGGAGCTCTCTTATCCCGCGCTCGCGTTGTTGCTGCGCAGGCGCGGCGTGGTGGACGCGGGCGCCAACCGCAGGCAAATGCATGAACTGTTCCGCCGGCTGGTTTACAACATCCTGATCGACAATACCGACGATCACGAAAAGAACCATGTGCTGCTGGTGAACGACGCGCAGCATATGGTTCTGGCGCCGGCGTTCGATGTGCTGCCCACGGGCCAGGCGCTGGGCTACCAGGCGATGGTCGTGGGCGAGCACGGTGCGGCCTCGACCATCGACAATGCCGTTTCGGCGAGCAGCGCCTACTGGCTGACCAGAAAGCAGGCGCTGACGGAGGCGACACGCGTCACGCGGGTGGTTGACACCTGGCGCGCGCATTTCAAATCGGCCGGGGTCGGCCCGCGCGCGATCGATTCCCTCAGCGGGCAGATCGACCGCCCGGCCCTGCTCGATCAAAGGCGGGCACTGGCGAGATAGTGCCCCATCCATCAAGGGAGCCACTGGCGTAGACTCCCGGCGAATCGCTCAACCACTTCACCCGGAAACCCCGCCATCATGCTGCTGCGTTCCCTGCATATCCCGACATCCGAATTCGAGGCCGGCACCGGCTGGAGCCTCAAGCCCGAAGGCGCGTGCCGCGGCGACGTGTGCATTCCCTTGCCGCAGCCGGCCGGCGCCAGCGTCGATGTCGCGCACGTGGCCGGCGCGATCGGTTTGCCGCTGGCGGCTGCGCCCGAGCATGGGCTGTGGGCACTCGGCCCTGCCGTGGTCGGCTCGCGTGCGTTGGCCAGTGCACAAGCGCCCGACCTGCGCCTGCCCGACCTCGACGGCCGAGAGTTTCGCCTGTCGTCCCTGCTTGGGCGCAAGGTACTGCTTTATGCCTGGGCACCGTACTGAGGCTGCTCCCGCGACCTGCCCGTGTGGCAGGCATTGCGTAACGAACTGGCCCCCAAAGGCTTCGAACTGGTCACCGTCGGCTTGGATACCCTGGGCGACGCCGGCTGCCGCGCCTCCATCGAGGCGGCAAAGCCCGAGCATCCTTCGCTGATCGACCGCCATCATGTGCTGGCCGACCTGTTCGGCGTGATCAACATTCCCTCGGGCGTGTGGATCGACGAACACGGCATGATCGTGCGGCCCGCCGAGGTGGCTCCGGCGCCGCCGCGGCTGACGCCGGCCCCGTCGCCATTGGGCGAAGAAAGCGCGGTACCGCAACGCTTCCTCGAGATCATGGCCGAAGCTGCGAAGATTCCGCGCGACACCGATGCGTATCATGCGGCCCTGCGCGACTGGGTCGAACATGGCGCCGCCAGCCGCTTCGCGCACTCGCCTGACGAAGTCGTCGCTCGTTCAAGGCCGCGCGACCATGCGAAGTCACTCGGGCACGCGCACTTTGGCCTGGCGACGCAACTTGAAATCGACGGCCACCATGAAGCTGCGATCCGCCATTTCCGCGAAGCGCACCGCCTGGTGCCGGACAGTTGGACCTTCCGCCGCCAGGCCTGGTCGCTGGAGCCGGTTGGCGACGGGCCGCGCGCCCGTTTCTGGCAGGGACCGAATCCGGATGCCCCGAGCGCCTGGCCCTACGCCGGCGATTGGCTGACCGACTTTCGCCAGACTGGCGCCGAAAACTACAACGACCGGTGGCAGCCCTGAGCCCAGGCGCCGGTGTGCCACACAACTCTTTCCTGGATCCCCCATGAGTACCGCAATGCCCGACAGCCTGCGCAAGCAACTCGCCCCCACCGGCACCCTGCGCGTCGGCCTGAACATGTCGAACTTCCTGCTCATCAACAAGGCGCGCGACAACGGCAAGCCGACCGGTATCGCGCCTGATGTCGGGCGCGAACTGGCGCGCCGCGCCGGCGTGCCGGTGACGTATGTCGAATATGCGCTACCGGGCGATCTGGCCGCGGCCGCTGCGCAGGACGCATGGGACGTGGGCCTGATCGGCGCCGACCCGCTGCGCGCCGCCGAAATCGCGTTTACGCCCGCCTATCTGGAGATCGAGGCCTCCTATCTGGTCCCGGCGGGTTCTCCTCTGCAATCGATCGAGGAGGTCGACCGCCCCGGCATCCGCATCGCGGTGGCCGACAAGGCCGCCTATGACATGTACCTGCGCCGCACCCTGAAGCACGCGACCCTGGTGCGCGCGGTCGGCATCGAGGGCTCGTACCAGCTATTCCTCGCGGAGAAGCTCGAGGTGCTGGCCGGCCTGAAGCCGCGCCTGGTGGAAGACCAGGAAAAGCAGCCCGGCTCGCGCATCCTGCCGGGCCGCTTCACCGCCGTGCAGCAGGCCATCGGCGTGCCGATCGCGCGCACCGAGGCGGCCAAGTACCTGCTTGGCTACGTCGAGGAGATCAAGGCCGGCTTAGTCGCGCAATTGATCGAGAAGCACCAGGTGCGCGGCGTCAACGTGGCGCCGCCGGCCTGAACACGCACAAGGATGCAAAGTGGCGCTCGCGCGCCGCCTTGTCCTTGAACGCCGACGACTACGTGCGTGCCTTGGTGGCTACCCGCGCGCCTTGATGCTCGCTGCCAAGGCCAGCACATTGCGCGCCTGCTTCAGGTGCGGCATGTCGAGCATCTTGCCGTCCAGCCCCACAGTGCCTACGCCCGGATTCTTCTCGAACAGGTCGGCCACCCGCTGCGCGTAGGCCACCTCCTCGTCCGCAGGCGTGAAGGCGCGGTTGATCACCTGCGCCTGATCGGGGTGAATGGCGATCTTGCCGATAAAGCCGGAACGACGGTCGCGCAGGCACTCCGCCTCCAGGCCGGCAAGGTCGCGGAAATTCACGTAGACCACGCCGACCGGTTGCGCGCCGATGGCGCGCGCGGCGGCCAGGCAGAGCGACTTGGCCATCAGGTAGGGATCGTCGTAGCCGCCGTCGGCCGGATTGCGGTTGTCGCTGGCGCCGAGCGCGGCGGCTAAGTCTTCGCCGCCCCAGGTCATCGCCACCAGACGCTCCGAAACGTTGTCCAGATAGGTGTGGAAGGTCAGGAGCGACGCCGCCGTTTCGGTGGCCACGCAAAGGATTTTGGTCGAACCCAGGGGCAGGCCCTCG
>JAYVST010000297.1:0-6603 GCA_043775255.1 Burkholderiales bacterium | reverse complement strand
TAGGTCGGGTAGAGCGAAATCTCCATCGCCTGGATCGGCGCGGTCGAGACCGAGGCCGGGAAGTTGGCGCAATTGATGGTGCCGGGGCTGGGGTTGAATTCCACATGGCGCAAGGCGCCGCCGACGCAAAAATACTGGTCCCAGCACATCAGCTGATTCAAGGCCACCATCAGGGAGCCGCGCCAGCCGGAATAAGTGGCGTTCATCGCGCCGTCCTGCGGCGCGGTGCCGTCATTTTCGAAAATGAGCTTGCGTCCTTGTTTGCGTAACGTCAGGCAGACCCGATGGATGCGGCGGTCGCCCGGGCGGCAGCACTCGATGTAGGTGCGGTCGCGCCAGATGCCGTCGGGCAGGCGGTCGAGCTTTTCGAGAAAGGCTTTTTCCGCGTTGTCGATCACCCGCTTCATCACGCCCTTGACTTCGTCCGGGCCGTATTTGCGGATCAGCGCCGTGATGCGGTCGCGCGCGGCGATATTGCCCGCCAGTTGCGCGCGGAAGTCGAGCGCCACGGCGTCGGGCTTCCTCGAGGAGCGGAGATAGAGTTCTTCGATGTCGCGGCGAATCTCGTTGTTCTCGATGATCTTGACCGGCGGGATGCAGATGCCTTCCTCGAAGGCGCTCTCGGCTGAAGGGCAGAACGAGGAGGGCGTGATACCGCCGATGTCGTACTGGTGCAGGCAGTTGGTAACCCAGCAGAACAGCTCGCCCTTCCAGAATACCGGGCAGATCAGCATCACGTCCTGCTGGTGCGCCGCGCCGACCCAGGGGTCGTTGGCGAGGAACATGTCGCCGTCGCGGATGCCGGGATTGTCGCTGCGGTTCTCCAGGATCCATTTCACCTGGGTGTCGGTCACACCCGACATGTACTGCATGTAGGGCCCGAAGTAGACGAATTCACCATCTTCGGTGAGGATCGAGGGGTTGAGGTCGAGCGCGTACATCGCCACCGGCGAGCCGGACACGCGCTGGATGGTGGCGCCATGCTCCTCGTTGACGTGCCACAACGCATGGCGGATCACTTCGTAGGTGATCGGGTCGATCTTCCTCTTGCCCTTCGAATGCAGCTTGAGTTTTTTCGAAATCGAGAGTTTCTTCGGCGGCACATAGCCCATGTTCTTGCCGTCGAGTTTCTCGGGTGCGATGTCGCTGATCTTGGTCATGATGTCTTGCCTTCAGGCGGCGGCGAACAGGATTTCGAAATTGCCGAATGCATCCACTTTCAGGGTGCGGCGCGGGTGGATCACCACGGTCGTGTCGGTGGTTTCGATGATGGCCGGGCCGGCGATGCGGTTGCCCGGCTTCAGGAGGGCGCCGTCGAAAATCGGGGTCTTGCGCGATTTTTTCAGTTCGGCCCAGTAGATGTCGCGCGCCGGTCGTTTGGCCGCGGCGGGGATGGTCGAGGTCAGGGCCTTCGCGCGTGCGAGCCGGGGGCGTGGTGTTTGCGCACTGGCGCGCAGGCGCATGGTCACCACTTCGAGGCGGGCATTGCGGTAGGAGGAGCCATGGCCGTAGAGTTGCTCGTAACGTACGTAGAAACGCTCGCGCATGGCCGCGACCACCTTTTCGCTCAGCCGCCCTTCGGGCAGCAGCACCTCGACTTCGTTGATCTGGCCCTTGTGGCGCATGTCGATCGAGAACGCATATTTGCGCCGGCTCTGGGCGATGCCATCATGGTCCAGACGCGCCCGAGCCTGTGCTTCGAGGTCGGCCAGGATGCGGTTGACCCGCGCCACGTCGAACGGGCTGACCTGGATGTCGACCTGCTCATACACATGCAGGATGTCGGCCGAGGCCGCGCCCAGCGCGCACCAGGTGGAGGCGATGTGGCGCAGCGGGATCACTACCTTCTTGACGCCCAGTTCGGCGCCGAACACGCTGGCGTGCACCGGGCCGGCGCCGCCAAAGGCGTAGAGCACGAAATCGCGCGGGTCGAAGCCCTTCTGCACCGTGGTTTTGCGGATGATGTCGGCCATCTTGAATTCGGCGATGCGTGCAATGCCGGCCGCGGTTTCCATCACGGACAGGCCGAGCTGCTTGGCCTGCACGGCGATGGCGGCGGTGGCGGCCTTGCGGTCGAGCTTGATCCGGCCACCGAGGAAGTTGTCCGGGTCGATATAGCCCAGCACCACGTCGGCGTCGGTTACCGTCGGGACCGTGCCGCCACGGCCGTAGCACACCGGCCCGGGCGCTGCGCCCGCGCTTTGCGGACCCACATGCAGGGTGCGGGTTGCGGCATCGACGCGCGCCATCGAACCGCCGCCGGCGCCGATGGCCTGAATGTCCACCTTGGGCAGGAAGTATTCGTATTGCGCCACGTCGGCGACGAAGGAATAGGCCGGCTGATGCTCGAAGATGATGCCGACGTCGAACGAGGTGCCGCCCATGTCGGTGGTGATGATGTTGGGCGTGTTCATCAGCCGCCCGAGAAAGAGCGAGCCCGTCACGCCCGACACCGGGCCGGAATCGAGCGTGAGAAGCGGCGCCTCGAGCGCGCGGTCGAGCGGGATGGAACCGCCGCCGCACTGCGTGATCTGCAGCGGCTGCAGGTAGCCGGCCTGCTTCAATTGCGCGTCTAAGCTCTGCAGGTAACGCGCCATCACCGGGCCGATGTAGGCGTTGAGCGCGGTGGCGGTGGTGCGCTCGTACTCGCCCCACTTGGGCGCGATGTCCACCGAGCATGAGACGAACAGGTGCGGCGCCATTTCGGCGATGATGGCCTTGACGCGGTGCTCATGCGCCTTGTGTTTGAACGACCAAAGGAAGCAGATGCCAATCGCTTCCACGCCTTCGGCCAGGAGTTTTTTCACTGCGGCGCGGACCTCGCCTTCGTTCAGCGGCACGACCACGTCGCCGAAACAGTCCACTCGCTCCGACACGCCTTCGATGAGCCGCTTGGGCACGATCGGCGCCGGCTTTTGGCTTTCGGGAAAGTGCACGAGCTTGTCGAGGTCGCGCGAGTTAATGCCGCGCGAGCCGCGCATGATGTGGATGGCGTCCTCGATGCCGCGCGTGGTGATGAGACCGACCTTGGCGCCCTTTCGCTGGATCAGCGCGTTGGTACCGACAGTGGTGCCGTGGGTGAGCAGGCGAATGCGACTGCAAAACTCGCCGAACGGCAGTTCGAGCCGGGCGGCGGCGACCTTGAGCGCATCGATCATGCCTTCGGCGAAATTGCCTGGCGTCGAGGGCGCCTTGGTGGCCGTGATCGTGCCCTTGGGGTCGAGCACGACGCAGTCGGTGAAAGTGCCGCCGATGTCGACACCGACCAGATAGTCCTTCATTGTCTCCTGCCCTTTCCGGCTGTGGCCGTCAATTTGCAATCAGTTGAACTCTTCCAGTGTAGCGCGACCTGCGTCGCGCGCAAATCCGCGTCGGTGGTGCGGTGCGATGCTTGCGGATGCAATTCTTCGCGGTTCGAGGGACAGCGGGGCCACCGGCAATGGTGGTTCCCGTGCGCCGGCGAAAAAAATCGGCAGGACGGTAAACCGTCCTGCCGAAAGAACTGCCAGAGGAGACAAATCGATACTTGCCTGTCGCGCCGGGCGTGACGCGTGCATCTTGGGCTTTTGCTGTCGCGCGGGTCTGCCACGCCCGTGCGCGACATTTTTCCTACTTGCCGACCTTGATCAACCTGTCGTTCAGTGCCTGCAGCGGGCGCGCGTTCATCGGGTAGAGGGCGGTGAAGTGCGCGATCTGGTCGCGCGAGATTTCAACCGGTGTTTTCATCACCAACCATTGCACGCCTTCAGTGCAGGGCGGGGTGGTCAGCGACCCCATGTAGCTGTAGTAGGTCTTGTCGGCCGGCAGCAACTGCTGTGCGTTGATCGCGACATCGAGGCGTTCGCGCGTGCTGTTGCGGGTGCCGGGCATGGCGTTCCATACCTTCTGCAGGGTCGGCTGCTCGGCGCCGATCGTCAGCAGCACCGCCACCACCGCCAGGCGGCCCTGCGCGCTTCTGTGCACAAGGTGGGCCACCATGTCGAAGGCGCGGCCGTTGATGCGCTCTTCCGAGGGCGAATGGAAATGGAACTGCACCAATTCGTATCGGCTGCCGCCGAACAGGATGAAGCTGCCGGGCGCATAGTCCACCTGGATGGTGTGGCCGTTGTTGCTCACCTTGAGCGGAACGTCTTCGTACTGGAAGCGGATCGGCTCGACTTCGCCAATCACCGGGTTGCGGATGTCGATCGGCGATTGGCGCGCGCCCGATTTGCAGCCGGCGAACTCGGCTTTCATGTCGCCCCAGCGATACGGTGCATATTCCCCTTCGTAGTCCCAGTGGGCCTCGTGCGGATGCATGGCGCTGGACCCATGGGTGCCGGCTGCGGCGAGAATGGTTTTGACCCGCACGACCGGTTCGGCCGGGTAGGGTGCGCCGACACGCGCTTTCATCACTCGGGCAACTACCGCAGCGCGCGACTCGTTAGGATTGCTCGGCTCCCGTAGCGGCATCTTTGGTACTGCCGCGTGCGCTTCGACTCTCGCGGCAGGCAGCGTTGCCTGTTTGGTGTCGGTTCCGTGCGGGGCAGCCTTTTCCGCTGCTTTTTCGGCAGGCTTCTCTGCGGGCTTCGTTGCGGCTTTGGCGTCGACTTTTTCAATCGGCTTGGCAATCGCCGCCGCGGCCGGAGCAGGCGCAGGTTCAGGCGCCTCGGCCTTGGCGCGGATGATGTCGGCGCGCGGCTTGGGTGCCGGCCCGTCCATGAAGCGTGGGTCAGCTGCGGCAGCAGGCGCAGCCGCTGCGACGTTTCCGGCTCGGGCGCGCGCAGGCTTGCCGGCCTCTGCGGTCGGATTGCACAGACGCGACAGCACGCGTTGTTCGGGTGTGTCGGGCATGACCGCGCGGGTTTCGCCGGCGCCCTTGATCGAGGCGATTTCGCTGCCGTCGTCGTCGAAATAACCGCGCGTCAGGACGGTGGATGTTTGCTGGGCGCAATCCAGGCGCACCTGTTCCTTCATGGTGCGATAGACGAAGTAGGCGCCGCTTTGGGTGGTGGCCTTTTTTGTATAGGTATGTTGCACCCAGCCGGTCACGACCCCGTCCTTGCGCTTGGCTGTGGCGAGATCGACCTCGGTCTGCAGACGCGCGTTGGTGTCGACCACCTGCCAGGCGGCCTGTGCGGCGCCGGCGGCGAACGTCGTCATCGCGATGGCTATGGGCAGGACAAGTGAGCGTGTGGATGTGCGGGGCATGGTTCCCTCCATGGTTGCTGCGGAAGCGGCATTTACCCCGGCCGGGGTGGCATGCGCGTGTACTTTCGGAATATCGGCCTTTGCAGGCTTAAGTTGAGCGTTTGTCGACTGCGCATCTGCTTCGCGTAACATCGCGGCGCTAATCTTTGCGCCGATTGCCGAGTATGTCGAAACGCCCTTCCAATCAATCAATTGCCGCAGTAGCCTGGCGCGGAATACGGGTTGCCCTGCTGTTTTCTCTGGCGCTCGGCGCGTGCGCCACACCCGGCAACCCTTACTTCGACCAGGCGCGGTTGCATCACACGCCGACCGGTTTTCGCAACAACTACATCGCCGAACTGGGCAACGGCAGCGGCAACTTCTGGAAGTGGCAATGGGAGCGTGCCCGCGCCGGCTTGCCCAAAGCGCCAGCCAATGGCTACGCCTTTGCGCTGGCCACCCCTGAGGTGGCCTGGATCAAGGCCAATCGAACGGAGACGGCGGCCACCTGGATCGGCCACGCGACGGTGCTCTTGCAACTGGCCGGGGTCAACATCCTGACCGACCCGCACCTGACCCCGCGCGCGTCACCGGTTTCGTTCGCCGGGCCGAAGCGTTTCGTGGCGCCGGGGCTTGAGTTTGACCAGCTGCCGCATGTCGACATGGTCGTGATCTCGCACAACCACTATGATCATCTTGATGAGCGCAGCGTTCTGACCCTGGCGCGTCAGGCCGGCGGCAGCCCGCGCTTTTTCGTGCCGCTGGGCAACAAGCCATGGTTCGAGGCGCTCGGCATCACCGACGTGGTCGAGATGGACTGGTGGGACAAGCACGACTTCAAGGGTCTTGAGGTGCACTTTACGCCGGTGCAGCACTGGTCCGCGCGCGGGTTAAACGACCGCTCGCGCAGCCTGTGGGGTGGTTGGTACTTCAAGTCGGCAACGTTCCGCGCCTTTTTTTCCGGCGATACCGGTTACTCGAAAGACTTCGCCGACATTCGCGCCAGACTTGGCGCGGTCGATTTCGCCATGCTGCCGGTAGGTGCCTATGAGCCGCGCTGGTTGATGTCGTCCCAGCATGTCGACCCGGCCGAAGCAATTCGCATCCACCAGGATCTTGGCGCGCGCCGCACCTTGGGCATTCATTGGGGCACCTTTGTACTCACCGACGAATCGCTGGACGAGCCGCCGCGGCGCCTGGCGCTGGAACTTGGCCGTGCAGGGGTGGATGGCGCCGCATTCGGAGTCGTGCGCCATGGCGAGACCGTGCGCCTGAGAGGCGCTCCATAGCATGGCGCACGGCAGCGTCCGGTCCGCGCTGCCGGTCAAGTGTTTTGCTAGCAGCCTGTCGGACTTGGGGCGTCGAAAGCGAAAATCGACCCCAGCGAGGACAGTTTTTGCCGCATTCGCCGCCCCATAGCCCGGCTATGGGGCA
>JAYVST010000296.1:0-2278 GCA_043775255.1 Burkholderiales bacterium | reverse complement strand
CTTTTTCCCAGCCACCTTTTTCACCGCCGGCCTTTTCCCTGCCGGCTTCGCAGCCGCGCCCTTGCCGGCCGCAGGCGGCCACACCCCGGCCGCCGCAAGCTCACGCATGCTTTCACTGGTGAACTCCGCGCGCGGCGCGTCGCCACCGATGACGAACATCAGGATCGACTCGCGATTCTTCGGCCCCTTGGTCACGTTCATGAAGCGCCGCGACGCACCCGCCGGAAACGCGATGATGTCGAGCGGTTGCAGGTCGACATGCTCGAGCCTGCCTTTTTCATTTTCCCAGCTGGCGCGCCAGACACCGGTCATGGCGATGAAGGTCTCGTTGGTGTCGTGGTTGTGCAGCATCGGCCCCTTGCCGGGCAGCGCCGTGCAATAGCCGAGATTGAAGCCTTCGGTGATCTTGATGGCGGCCATGCGCGAGGCGTCGGCACCGACCGGCGACTGCATGCCCTCCCCTTCGCCCTTGGGCGGCTGGAAGCCGATCGCGTTGAACAGGGTGCGCTCGCAGCCCGGCATCTTGCTGTCGGGCAGGCCGCCGTCGAAGCCCTTCAGTTTGGAGAAGCGCGCGACCCGCTTCATCATTTCGGTGCGCGAAAAACGCTGGCGCTGCAATTGTTCCTTGTATTCCATGTCTGCCTCCGTCAAGCGAGATATGAATGCCACTCCGAAGAAACGCTTCCGCCAAGAGTCGGCCGACCTAGCGGCCGAACAGCCCTTGCGGTCGCACGCCCAACACCAGCAGCAGCAGTCCGAACGCCACCGCCGGCGCCCATGATGCGCCGAAAAAAGTCAACACCAGGGTTTCGGCCACACCCAGGATCAGCCCGGCCACCAGGGTGCCGCTCATGCTGCCCAAGCCTGCCAATACCACCACGCAAAACGTGCGCCCGATATAGACGCGCCCGAGTTGCGGTTCAACCGGCCCGACGATGATCAGGAGCGCGCCCGCGATAGCGGTGACGGCAGTGGCGATACCGAAAGCCCATTGCTTGACCTTGACCGGATCGGCGCCCATCAGCGACAGGGCGACCTGATCCTGCGCCACCGCCTTGATCGCGCGTCCCATGAAGGTTTTGCCGAGGTACAGCGTGAGGCCGATGGTGAGGAGCAGCGCCGCGCCGAACGCAACTATCAGGCGCAACGGCACCCGCAGGTCTTCGGTCAGGTCGATGCTCTTGCCGATGTAGTTGGCTTCGACCAAGCGTTGGTCGACACCGAACGCCAGAATCAACGCCACCTCGAGGATGAAAGCGACGCCGAAAAAGAACGCCAACCCACGCAGACCGGCATCGCTGCCGCGCTTTTCGAACATCACGTAGTAGCCGCGGTACATCAGGACGCCGATGACGAAAAACGGCAGCGACAGCACCAGGCCGGCGACGATCGGATCCCAGCCGTAGCCGCACAGCCACCAGGTGGCGTACGAGCCTGCCACCAGGAAGGAGGGGTGGGCGATATGCGGCACGTCGAGCAGGCCGAAGGAGACCGACAGGCCGATCGAAACCGCAGCGTAAAAGCATCCCAACAACAGTCCGAACACTAATGCGCCAGACAAAAGGTCCCAGGAGAACACGCTTTAGATTTTCACGTTAGGTGGGTTGGCAAGAGATTTAGCGGCAATGATTGCAGGCGCCGGAAGGCCTCGTCGCGACGGGCGAGCCGGCCGCTCGGAATCCAAGCGGCGCGACGACGGCCGACCGAGCGAATGCCAGGCTTGCCTCGCAATCGGTCAGTTGCGCGCCTTTTCGTACGGAAACTTGAATTCGCCGGACTTGTATTGCGCCGGCGCCACGATCACCTGTTTGCCGGCCTGGCGGAACTGCTCGATGTCCTTGTCCTTGACGCCGTTGAATTGCACCATCAGCACGCGCGCATTGGCCCATTCGCCGTTGCGCTGGTACTTGATCGGCCCGACGATGGTCTTGTGCTCGGTATCGCGCATGTACTTGGCAAGCGCTTTCTGATCCAAGCCCTTGGTTGCGGTGATGCCGGCCTCCAGCATCTGGCCGATCGCGTAGTTGAACGGCGGCAAGTAAAACCCGAGCGGATCGACCTTTTCCACCTTGGCCTTGACCGCGTAGCGGGTGAGGAAATCCTTCAGGCCCGGGAAATCGACCGTCTTCTCCGGTGCGTAGGAAGTGTAGTTGACGATGCCGTTCAATTGCGAACCGAGGCTTTCCATGATCGGTCCGAACTGCAGGCCCACCATGCCGCCGCCGAACAGCTTGACGCTGCTGCCGATGCCGATTTCGTTGGCCGCCCGCACGATCGC
>JAYVST010000295.1:0-12698 GCA_043775255.1 Burkholderiales bacterium | reverse complement strand
CTGGTCACTCTCATCCTCCTGGGCGCCATCTGGGGCAGTTCCTACCTGTTCATCCGCATTGTCGTGCCGGTGGTCGGGCCGTGGGGCATGGTGGCGCCGCGCATGCTGGGGGCGGGCTTGTTGCTGCTCGCTTATGCCAGGCTCTCCGGCGCGCGGTGGGGCGAATGGCGCTTGTGGAAGCAATACCTGTGGCTGTCGTTCCTGACCTCCGTGCTGGCGCAGTACCTGATCGCCAGCGCTGCGCTGACCCTCAATTCGCCGACCCTGGCGATCCTCAACTCCACCATGGCGATGTTCGTTGCCCTGGTTTCGGCGTGGATGCTGGGCGACACGCTGCGGCCGCAGCGTGTTACCGGGTTGTTGCTGGGCGTGGCCGGGGTTGGCCTGGTGGTCGGCTTCGCGCCGGTCGAATTCACGCCCACGGTACTCTTGGCCTACGGGGCGGCGCTGCTGGCGGCATTTTGCGGCGCGTATGGCACGGTGTTCGCGGCACGTGACCTCAAGCAGCGCCCGGCCCTCGAACTGGCGACCGTACAGAGCCTGTTCGCCGGCATGCTGACCCTGCCCCTTGGCGCACCAGCGCTGGTCGTAGCCGTGCCGTTGCCGGCGCAGGTGGTTTGGGCCCTGGTGGCGCTCTCGGTGGTGTGCACGGCGCTGGCCAACCTGCTCTATTACAGGGTGATGAAACGCATCGGACCAACGATTTCGATGTCGGTGACCTACCTGATCCCCTGTTTCTCGCTGCTTTGGGGCTGGATGTTCCTTGATGAGACCATTACCTGGTTGCAAGTGGCCGGTTTCACGGTGGTGCTTTGCGCGGTGGCGCTGGTGGCCGGGCGCGCCCGCTGAAGCGTGATGGCGCCGCGCATCCGGGATGCTGCGCCTAGCGTAAGGAAAGGGGCAGGTGCGGCGACCAAAGCGCAGTGCCGCATAATGCTCATAATGCTGTTGATACCGCATCGCGTGCCTGAAAGCCGTAGTTTCGCAGAAGCCCCTGGAGATTGATCCAAAATGCATGCCACGCTCGAGCGCCTCGAGAGCACCACCTTCCCAGACATCGCGCGCAGGCGGGTCGAAACCCTGCAGGTCAACCTGGGCTACAAGTGCAACCAGTCGTGCGTGCATTGCCACGTCAATGCCGGCCCGACCCGCACCGAGATGATGGGCCGCGCCACCATCGACTGCGTGCTGGCCTATGCGGCGGCCCGCAAGGTCGGTACGCTCGATTTGACCGGCGGCGCGCCGGAGTTGAATGCCGACTTCCGTTACATGGTCGGCCAGGCGCGCGCGCTGGGCGTGAAGGTGCTGGACCGCTGCAACCTCACCATCCTGTCCGAACCCGGCCAGGAAGACCTGGCGGAATTTCTGGCCGCACATCAGGTCGAGGTGGTGGCCTCACTGCCCTGCTATACCGAGGAACTGGTGGATCGCCAGCGCGGCCGAGGCGTGTATGGGCGCTCGATCGCCGGGATTCGTCGCCTCAACGAACTCGGCTATGCCGTCGACGGGTCGCATCTCACGCTCAACCTGGTCTACAACCCGCAGGGGCCGTCCCTGCCGCCTGAGCAGCAGGCACTGGAAGCCGATTACAAGCGCATCCTGGGTGAAACCTTCGGCATCCGCTTCAACCAGCTCTACACGCTGGCCAACATGCCGATCCAGCGCTTCGGCTCGATGCTGATTTCCAAGGGCAAGTTCAACGAATACATGGCGCTTTTGCGCTCGGCGCACCGCGAGCAAAACCTTGACGACGTGATGTGCCGCACGATGGTCTCGGTGGACTACCAGGGTTACCTGTACGACTGCGACTTCAACCAGATGCTGGGCCTGCCGCTCCGGATCGAAGGCAGGCCGCGCACCCACATCGCCGACCTGCTGGGTGCCGATCTCGACGGCAACCCGATTGTGGTGCGCGAGCACTGCTATGGGTGTACCGCCGGCCAGGGCAGTTCCTGCGGCGGCGCGCTGGTCTGACAGCGGGACTTTCGATGGCGATCAGGATGTTCGACCTGGCGGGCGCCGATCCGGCACGCCGCTTCAGCCCCTATTGCTGGCGCATTCGCATGGCGCTGGCACACAAGGGGCTCGCGGTCGAGACCGTGCCATGGCGTTTTGTCGAAAAGGATGCCCTCGCAGCGTCCGGGCAGGGGCGTGTGCCGGTGCTGGTGAATGACCAACGCTGGATTGCCGATTCGTGGGAGATCGCCTGTTATCTGGAAGAGACGTTTCCAGACCGTCCCGCGCTTTTCGGCGGCGGTGCCGGCAAGGCGCTGACCCGGCTGTATTCGACCTATGGGGACGCCCTGGTTGGCGCCGTGGCGCCGTTTGTGTTGCTGGACGTGTTCGAACATATCGATGAAGGCGACCGCGCGTACTTTCGCAGCAGTCGCCAACAGCGCTTCGGCCGGCCGCTCGAAGCGGTGGTGGCGGATCGTGACGTGCGCCTGCCGGCCTTTCGCGACGGTCTGGCCGGTTTGCGCGCCACTCTCAAGCAGCAACCGTTTTTAGGCGGCGCGGCGCCGCTCTATGCCGACTACGCGATTTTCGGTGCGTTCCAGTGGGCGCGCAGCATCAGTCCGTTTGCACTCCCGGCGGCCGATGACCCGGTGGCGCTGTGGCGCGGCCGCCTGCTGGATGCGCACGGTGGCCTGGGGCGCACGGCTCTCGGCTACGACAACTGAAGGTGCACTGGATATCCGCATGGGCATCAAGGCACTGACCTTCGACACTGGCAGCACCATCCTCGATTGGCACGGTGGCATCAGCGCGGCCTTCGCGGCGGCGGGACGCGCGCGCGGCATCACCGCCGACTGGCACGAAGTCACCAACGAATACCGGCGCCGCTCGCTCAAGGCGATTGTCGGGCAGGTCAATCCGGCCTTCAACTTCGACGATGTGCACCGCCGGGTACTCGACGAGGTGATCGCGCATTTCAAGCTTGAATCCCTGACACTGGCCGACCGCGATGCGATCTGGCGTACCTGGCATGGCTTAGACGCATGGCCGGGCTTCGCCGCCGCGCTGGCGCGCCTCAAGCAAAAGTATGTGGTGGCATCGTTCACCCTGCTCACCACATCGCTGGTGATCGACGTGTCTCGCAAGAACGGTTTCGTCTGGGACGCGGTGATTTCCTGTGAAATGATCGGCCACTACAAGACCCGGCCGGAGGCCTACCTGACAGCGGCCAGATGGCTGCAATTGCCGCCCGCCGAAATCCTGATGGTGGCCTGTCACAACTTCGACTTGGGCGCCGCCCGTGCCTGCGGCTACAAGAGTGCGTTTGTCAGGCGTCCGGCGGAATGGGGGCCGGCGGGCCCGCCCGACCCGGCGCCGAATCCGGCGCATGATTTCGTCGTCGACGATTTCGAAGAACTGGCGCGAGTCCTCGCCGCCTGAACCAGCCGCGACAAGCCGGCCGCACACTTGCCTCGACCTCCCATGCCCGAAACTGCCTCACCCGCGCCACGCCCTGGGCGCACTTGCCCGGTTTCGTATCGCTATGGGGCGCGCTCGCTGGCGCGTGCGCCTGAACTGGTGGCCGAATCGCTCTACGTGGTGGGTGGCCTGTACGGCAACCCCTTCGCCTTGGAGGCGACCCTGCGTTTGGCGGCAGCCGAACCGGGCGCCCGCCTGGTGTTCAACGGCGACTTCAACTGGTTCGACATCGACGACGCTTCGTTCATCGCCGTCAACTGGACGGTGTTGGGGCATGCGGCGATTCGCGGCAATGTCGAAACCGAGTTGCTCAATGACCACGCCGAGGCCGGCTGTGGTTGCGGCTATCCCGACCACGTAAGCGATCTCGACGTGGCGCGCTCCAACGCCATCATGAACCAGCTGGCGGGCACCGCCCGGCGCCATCCCGAACTGGCTGCCCGCCTGGCTGCGCTGCCGATGAATCTGGTCGCGCAGGTGGGCAGCGCGCGCATCGGTATCGTCCATGGCGATGGCGACAGCCTGGCCGGTTGGGGCTTTGGCGAAGAGTCCATCGATCCTTTCGCGGTGACAGCGATGTTCGATGCGGCGCAGGTTCGGGTATTCGCTTCGACCCATACCTGTGCGGCGGTGGCGCAGGTGTTTTCAGGCGCCGCCGGTCCGGTGGCACTATTCAACAACGGCGCCGCCGGCATGCCGAATTTCAGCGGCACCACCCATGGGCTGGTCACCCGCATTTCTAACCGGCCGGCGCCTGCCGGCGTGCGCTCGCTGTATGGCGCGGAGGTAGCGGGACTGGCCATCGATGCGGTGGCGCTCGACTATGACCATGCCGCCTGGATCAGACTGTTCGACAGCCTCTGGCCGGCGGGCACGCCGGCCGCACTTTCGTATCGCAAACGCATCGCGGGTGGGCCGTCCTATGGGCTGGCACAGGCGGTGCGTGCGGGTGTCCGGCTGGCGGCGCCGCATTACCAAGAAGAGGCGGCATGAAATCCGGCAAACTGGTTCTGGTGGTCCTGCTTCTTGTGCTGGTCGGGGCGTTTTTCGCCCTTGGCGGCCCGCGCTACCTCACCTTCGATGCCATCAAGGCGCAACAGGCGGCGTTGACGGATTACTACGCCGCGCACCGTTTGGGCACGCTCGGCGCTTTTTTCGTCATGTATGTGGTGGTCACGGCGTTGTCCCTGCCGGGCGCGGCGCTGATGACTCTGGTGGCGGGCGCGATTTTCGGGCTGGTCACCGGCACCATCCTGGTTTCCTTCGCGTCTTCTCTGGGCGCGACCCTGGCGTTCCTGGCCAGCCGGTTCCTGCTGCGCGACTGGGTACAGGCGAAGTTCGGCGCGCGTCTGGCCGGCATCAATGCCGGGGTGGCGCGCGAAGGCGGCTTCTACCTCTTCACCCTGCGCCTGATCCCTGCGATACCGTTTTTCGCCATCAACCTGCTGATGGGATTGACGCCGATCCGCACTCTCACGTTTTACCTGGTCAGCCAGATCGGCATGCTGGCGGGCACGATCGTGTTCGTCAACGCCGGCACGCAGCTGGCGCAGATCGATTCGTTCAAGGGCATTCTCTCCCCCGGTCTGATCGGCGCATTCGTTCTGTTGGGCATATTTCCGCTGATCGCAAAAAAAGTGATCGACATGGTCAAGGCACGCAAGGTGTACGCGAAATGGGCGCATCTGAAGCCGGCGACCTTCGACAACAACGTGGTGGTGATCGGCGCCGGCTCAGGCGGTCTGGTCAGCGCCTACATCGCTGCGGCGGTGAAGGCCCGGGTCACGCTGATTGAAAAACACAAGATGGGCGGAGATTGCCTGAACTTCGGCTGCGTGCCGTCCAAGGCGCTGATCCGCTCAGCCAAGTTCCTCTCCCACGTAAAGCGTTCGCGCGAATTCGGCATGCAGGGAGCCGACGCGCGCTTCGAGTTCGCCGACGTGATGGAGCGGGTGCAGTCGGTCATCGACGCCATCGAGCCGCATGACTCGATCGAGCGCTATACCGGCCTGGGCGTCGGCATTGTCGAGGGCACGGCGAAAATCACTTCGCCCTGGACGGTGGAGGTCAAGGGCGCCGACGGCACGAGCCGGACACTCACCACCAAAAGCATCGTGATCGCTGCCGGCGCGCGGCCGCTGGTGCCGCCGATTCCCGGATTGAAGGAAATGATCCCGCTTACCTCCGACACGGTATGGGAAATCCGTGCCTTGCCCAAGCGCCTGCTGGTGCTGGGCGGCGGGCCGATCGGCTCCGAACTCACGCAATGTTTCGCCCGCTTCGGCGCCTCGGTGACGCAGGTGGAAATGGCGCCGCGCATCATGCTGCGCGAGGACCCGGAAGTATCCGAAATGGTGATGAAGCAGTTCCGCGCTGAAGGCGTCACCATCCTCACCGGCCACAAGGCGAAGGAATTCAGGGTCGAGAACGGCGCGAAGGTGCTCATCGCCGAACACCAAGGGCGCGACGTGAAGATTCCCTTTGACGAGGTGTTGTGCGCGCTCGGCCGCACGCCCAACGTCACCGGCTACGGGCTGGAAGAAATGGGCATTCCGACCACCAAAACGCGCACGGTCGAAACCAACGAGTATCTCGAAACCCTGTATCCGAACATCTATGCCTGCGGCGACGTGGCCGGGCCTTACCAGTTCACCCACACGGCGGCGCACCAGGCCTGGTATGCGGCGGTCAACGCCCTGTTCGGCACGTTCAGAAAATTCAAGACTGACTATTCGGTGATTCCCTGGGCCACCTTCACCGAACCGGAAGTCGCGCGCGTGGGCCTGAACGAAACCGAGGCGAAGGAAAAAGGCGTCGCCTACACAGTCAGCACCTACGGCATCGACGATCTCGACCGCGCGATCGCAGACGGCGAGGCGCACGGCATGGTCAAGGTACTGACTGCGCCCGGCACTGACCGCATTCTCGGCGTCACCATCGTCGGGGAACATGCGGGCGACCTGATCGCCGAATTCGTCATGGCGATGAAGCACGGCCTGGGATTGAACAAGGTTCTCGGCACCATCCATATCTATCCCACCCTGGCCGAAGCCAACAAGTATGCCGCCGGCGTATGGAAGCGCGGCACCGTCACCATGGGGCAGCATGCATTCCTCTCCGCTTTCCAGGCCTGGCGGCGCGGCGCCAGCGGCTTCGGCGCGGTGTTGGGGAAATTGATCGCAATAGGTGGCGACAAGCGGCCTGCGGTCCAACCTGAACAGCACTGAAGTGGCCACGCTTGGCCTCGACAAGGAGAACATCATGCGCTACCGGACTCTATTGACCACGTTGCTCTGCCTGGTCGCCTTGCCGGCCTGGGCGCAGTTCGACCACGGCCACAAGGCCTGGGACACGCTGGTCAAGAAGCATGTCGTCGTGCAGGAAGGCGGGCGCGTCAGCAAGGTTCGCTACGCCGGCTTCAAGTCCGATGATGCGGCGCTCAAGGCCTACGCCGAGAGCCTGTCGAAGGTGCCGGAGGCCGATTTCAAGGCCTGGACCAAGGCGCAGCAAATCGCCTTCCTGATCAACGCCTACAACGCCTACACGGTCATCAAGGTGCTGCAGCGTTATCCGGATCTGAAGTCGATCCGCGATTTCGGCAACGTGATCGGCAATCCGTGGAAGGACAAGTTCTTCACCCTGTTCGGCCGCGACGCTTTCCTCGACGACGTGGAGCACGGCATGCTGCGCAAGGCTGGGGTCTACGACGAGCCACGGGTGCATTTCGCGGTCAATTGCGCTTCGATCGGCTGCCCGATGCTGCGCGAGGAAGCGTTCGTCGCCGAGCGCCTCGACGCGCAGCTCGAAGAGCAAGCCAAACGTTTCCTTTCCGACCGCTCGCGCAACCGTTTTTCCGGCGGTTCGCTGGAGGTCTCGAAGATTTTCGACTGGTTCAAGGTCGACTGGCAAAGCGGCTACAAGGGGATTGGCCGCGACACCGCGGCGATCGCCAGCCGCGAGCAGTACTTCGCCCGCTACGCGGCGCTCTTGACCGACAATGCCGAAGAGCAGAAGCTGATCGCCGACGGCCGTGCGTCGATCCGCTTTCTCGACTACGATTGGGCATTGAACGCATTCAAGTAGTCCATTCGTTGCGCCTTTCCATCATTATTCCCGTCCTCGACGAGGCCGCCGGCATTGAGACTCGCTTGGCCGCCCTGACCGGATTGCGCCGCGCCGGCTGCGAAGTGATCGTGGCCGACGGCGGCAGCAGCGACGACACCTGCGCGCGCGCCGAACCCCTGTGCGACCGGCTGATACATTGCGAACGTGGGCGTGCCGTGCAAATGAACGCCGGTGCGGCCCACGCGCGCGCCGGTCTGCTCCTGTTCCTGCATGCCGACACCGCTCTGCCGTCCGGCGCGCTCGATGCCGTTCTCGCGGCCACGCGCGGCAAACCCCTTGCATGGGGCCGGTTCGACGTGGCTCTTGACAGTCCGCGCAGCAGCCTGCGCGTGGTTGCGGCGATGATGAATCTGCGTTCGCGTCTGACCGGTATCGCCACCGGGGATCAGGCCTTGTTTGTCACTCGCGCGGCCTTTGATGCCGCAGGGGGTTTCGCGCCGATCGCGCTGATGGAGGATGTGGACATCAGCCGGCGGCTGAAGAAGCTGGCGCGCCCGCAGTGCCTGCACTTGCGCGTAAAAACGTCGGCGCGTCGCTGGGAGAACCGCGGCATATGGAAGACCATTTTCCTCATGTGGCGCCTGCGCCTGGCTTTCTTTCTCGGCGCATCGCCGGAGGCGCTGGCGCGCCGCTACCGCTGAGGCGGGACGGTAGCGGGTGAAAAAGCTGCTGCTGGTCGGTGCGGGCGAAGCGCATACGGCAGTGTTGCGTCGGCTCGCGCGCCAACCTGCTGCCAACGCCGATATCACGCTGGCCTGCCCTTCCGCAGTGGCGATCAGGAGCGCGATGCTGCCCGGCCATGTGGCCGATCACTACAGCCGCGCGCAGATCGAGATCGACCTCGCTGACACGGCACGCACCGCCGGTGTTAGCGTCGTCCCAGATCGCGTGATCGTCATCGACGCCGAAGCGCGCATCGCGGTCACCGCCGGCGGGCGTGAACTGGAATTCGACTTCGCCTCGATCGACGTCGGGGCGGCAAGCCTCGCGCCGGAGGTGCCGGGCGTTGCCCAATTCGCCTTGCTGGCGCGCCCGGCAGTGGTGTTTCTGCAGGGCTGGGCACGGGTAGTCGAACTGGCGCTCGAAGGGGCCTTGACCCGGCTGACCGTGGTCGGCGGCGGTAGCGAGGCGGTCGAATTGATGCTCGCGATGCATCATGGCCTCAAGCGCGTCCTGCCGGCGTCGGCGTTTGCCACCTGCGGCTTTTCGATCGTGACCGCCGGCCTGCGTCTATTGGAGTCCCTGCCTGAGCCCCTGGGACTGGCCGCAGAGGCCATCTGCCTTGCGCGCGGCATCAGCCTGCTGCGCGGTGCGGCTGTGATGGAGGTCGCGCGTGGGTCGGTCAACTTGTCCAACGGTGCACGGCTGGTGAGCGACATCACGGTGTGGGCGGCGGGGCGGCGCGGCGCGCGCTGGCTCGAAGCCTCCGGGCTCGAATGCGACCGCCGCGGCTTGTTGCGGGTAGACGAGAATCTGCGCTCGCTTTCGAGCGCTCGCGTCTACGCTGCCGGCAGTTGCCGTGCCGTCGAAACTGCTGGCGCTGCCGGCGCACGCGGCGCGCGCGACGCGGCTCACCTGGCGGTCAACCTGCGTCAGGCCCTGGCCGGCGAACCGCCGCCGCCGCTGCCACCGACGCGCGAGCCGATCGAATTCGTATCGCTCGGGACCAGGCGCGCATTGGCAACGCGCGGCGCGGCCCCTCTGGACATTCCCACCTGGTTTCTGTGGCGCTACAAGGATTGGTTGGACCGCCGCGCGCCGGGCGGCGTTTGAGGCCTGCGCGCCGGGCGACGTTTGAGGCCTGCGCGCCGCGCCACGTTTGAGGTATGCGCTATCGCAGCCTTTGCCTCCAACGCTGCCGGCGTCTCCGTGAATCGGAGGCGCTTACGTCCGGCGCGTCGCGTTGATGGCCATGCGCATGAATGTCTTGCGCAGCGCCGGGTCGTCGATTTCATCGCTCGCGATCAGGAACAGCTCGGTTTCGTCGCGTGCACGCGCTGCGGCACGCTTGACCACCACCCGCGCGACCGCGCCAATGTGTTTGGCGAGTGCCGCTTCGATCCGCGCCAGGAGGTCCGGATCGAAGCGCGCAAGCGTGCTGACCGAGTGCGAGACCGGCTGGGAGACCTGCTGCGAAATTGGCTGTGAAACCGGCTGTGAAGGCGCATGCGAAACGCGCGATGACACGGGCTGCGATGGCGCTTGAACACCGCGCAATGACGCCGGGTGCGACGGTGCCTGGGAGATCGGGCGGCTGGCCGGCTGCGCGGCTGCGCGCGGCTCGCCGGTCACCGCGGCGGTGCGCTCGGCGGCCGTCAGTTTCTTGACAAGCGCTGCGCGCACGGCGACGTCATCGATTTCCGCACCCGCCAACTCGATCAGATGGAAAACGGTCATGGCCTTTTTTGCCGCTCGCCGCACCACGTTATGCGCGATCGGTCCGATATGCGGCGCGAGTTCGTCTTCCAGCATTGCGAGGAGCCCGCGGTCGAACACGGTTTGGCTGATCGACGCCGGCTGGCCTGGCGTCGGGCCGGCCGCTGGAGCCGATGCCAGAACGGTGGCATCTGCGGACCCTTGCGGCAAGCTGACCTGGAGCAACACCTCCTTGAAACGCGCGGCGGTTTGCGGGCGCATTTCTTCGGCCGGCGCCAGGGCCCAGTCGATCGCTTTCAGAAGCGCCGCGTCATAGCGCCGGCTGTCGCCGGCCACCTGTGCCGGCACCATCGGGTCGTTCCGCGCGCGCGCGGCGGACTCCATCGGCTTCTGACCGGTGACCATCCAGTACATCACCGCCCCCAGCGAATACAGGTCGCTCCACGGCCCCTGGTTGCCTTGCGCGTGATATTGCTCCAGCGGCGCGTAGCCCGGCGTGACGATGGCGGTGAGTTCCGACATGCCGCGGGTGGCGCGCGCCGAGCCGAAGTCGATCAGGACCGGGCTGCCTTCCTCGCGCACAAAGATATTGGCCGGCTTGATGTCGCGGTGCAGGTAGCCGGTGCGGTGCACCACCTCGAGTCCGTCGAGCAGCGGCAGGACCAGCGCCAGCACCGCTGCCTGCGCCGGCGGCCGGCGCGGTACGATCCAGTCGTTGAGTGGCTTGCCGGCGACGAATTCCATCACCATGTAGGCGGTCTGGTTGGCTTCGAAAAAGCGCATCACACGCACGATGTTGGTGTGGCGGAACGAGGCCAGGGTGCGCGATTCGTCGAGAAAGCGCGCGCGCCCCCAGGCGAAGGTCTCGACCGCGGATTCCGACTTTACCGTCACCGAATTGTCCGGGTTGCGCAGCGCGATGTCGCTCGGCAGGTATTCCTTGATGGCCACCTTGAGGTCGAGATTGGCATCGACCGCCAGGTAGGTCAGGCCGAAACCACCCACGCCCAGGGTGGACTCGATGCGGTACTCGTTGAGCTGGAATCCGCTCGGCAGGGCAATGCCGGTTGCCATGGACAGTGATCTAGCCTTCGTCGATCAGGCGAATCGCCTTTTCGAGGCTGCGCCGCATCCGGTTGAACGAGCGCGCCAGGAGCGCCACCTCGTCCTTGCCCGATTCCACCAGTTCCGGCATGTCGAGCTTGCCGACGCTGATGCGGTCGGCGGTGGCGGCCATGCTGCGAATCGGCCGGATGATCATGAGCGAGAGCATGATGTTCAGGATGATGAACAGCACCACGAACACGCCTGTCAGGGACAGCATGAAGGTGTAGAAGGCGCGCGTGGCATTGGCCACCGGCAGAGTCATCGGCACCGAGACGATTTGCGCACCGATGATTTCGTTGACCTTCCAGCCGTAGCCGTTGGAGGGCCCGTAGATCTTGACCATGGCCGGCGGCGCTAAGTCCGGCGTGGTGTGGCAGGCAAGACAGGCGGGGTCCTTGATCTGCAGCGGACGCGCCAGGTAGAGAGACGGGCCGGCCGGCGTCATGCGTATCCCGCTGGCCTCACGCAGGCTCTCGTTGCTGCGGAAAGCGTTGACAATATCCGCTTCCCACTCCACGGCGCGGTCGGTCGGGTTGGTGGGGTTGAGCGCAGCCTCCTTGTAGAAGTATTCCGGATACTTCTTGTGCAGGAGCGTCATGATCTGGGTGGCGCCGTAGGCCGGCACGCCCTGCGGCAGGAACTCCGTGTCGGACACGCGTAGCGCAGGCCGCACCTTTTCCACCGTGTAACTGCGCATGGCCAAGGCCGACTCCATCATCACCCCGGCGTTACGCAGCACCTCCTCACGCGCATTGTTGTGAAGCAGGTTGTAGGAAATGAATCCGGAGACGCCGATCCCAAGCAGAAACACGAATGCCAGCACCAGATTGAATTTGAGTCGCAGTCCCATTTGGGATCCCCTCGCGTATCGTGCCCGCAGTGACGGGCGGTTGAACCGGCAGCATCATAGCGCTTGCGGCTCGCAAGTACCGACCAAAGTCTGCGGATAGGACCGCTTCACGGCCAATCGTAGTCGATGATCAGGGGCGCATGGTCCGAAAATCGCTGGTCCTTGTACACCGCCGCCTGCTTCGCCCGTGCCGCGATGCCGGGAGTGGCAATCTGGTAGTCGAGCCGCCACCCGACGTTGTTTTCATAGGCGGCGCCGCGGTTGCTCCACCAGGTGTAGGACTCGCCGGTGGCTTCGGGATGAAGAGTGCGGTAGACATCGACAAATCCCAGCTCGTCGAACACGCGCGAGAGCCAGGCGCGCTCTTCGGGGAGGAAGCCGGAGTTCTTCTGGTTGCTTTTCCAGTTCTTGAGGTCGATCTCACGGTGGGCAATGTTGAAGTCGCCGCAGATCACGCATTCGCCGCCGGCTTTGCGAATCCTTTTCAGGTGTGGCAGGAATTCCGCCAGGAAGCGGAATTTGGCGGCCTGCCGCTCTTCGCCAGAGGAGCCCGAGGGTTGATAGAGCGATATCACGGAATGGCTGCCGAAGTCGGCCCGCACACAGCGTCCCTCGGCGTCGAACTCGCGCGAGCCGAAGCCGATCTTGACTTGCGCGGGCTTCGACTTGCTGTACAGGCCAACGCCGCTATAACCCTTTTTCTCGGCGTAGTGGAAATGTCCGTTCAGGGCCGACTTGCCGGCGCCCGGCGTCAGAAAATCGGGCAGCATGTCCGCTGCCTGCGCCTTGAGTTCCTGCACACACA
>JAYVST010000294.1:0-3258 GCA_043775255.1 Burkholderiales bacterium | reverse complement strand
TGAGCGCGAAATTGTTGGTCTTCATTTCAACTCCTTCGAAAATGCGGTCCAGAAAGCGTCTGGCGGCGAGACCCGCAGCCCAAACTTGTGCGCCGCAGGCTTGAAGTCGCGCACGTTCCAGGTGACCAGATCGGTTGCCATACCGTTGACTGCCGCCTCCAACACCATTTCGTCCGCGGCATCATGCAATTGCGGTCGCCAGAGGAAACTCAATGCGATAGGAGTGGTCAGGATGACCAGTCTATCGAGAAGCTCGAGTACCTCTGTCAAACTCAAGCCAAACGCCCGGCGCGCGATGGCACGCCGACGTGTGTCAATGCAACGGCGGCTCAAGGCCCTGACAAATCGGCGAGAATGCGCGCTTCCCATCCGGAGACAGACATGACCCTTTCCCGCACCCGCTGGTTTGTCGGCGCCGCGCTGGCGCTGGCCGCGACGCTCGCGCATGCGCAGACCTATCCGACCAAGACGGTCAAGCTGATCTGCCCGTTCCCGCCGGCCGGCGCGGTCGACATCGCCTCGCGTGCCATCGCCAACGAACTCTCGAAGTCGCTCGGCCAGACCGTCACGGTCGACAATCGTCCGGGCGCCGGCGGCAACATCGGCGGGGCGGAGGCCGCACGCGCGGCGCCCGACGGCTACACCATCTTCATGAGCACCAGCGGCATCAACGCCATCAACCCGGCGCTCTATTCGAAAATGCCCTTCGACCCGAACAAGGACTTAGTGCCGATCGCACCGCTGGTTTCCTTGTCGAACGTGCTGGTGCTGCACCCGTCGGTCAAGGCCGGCAGCGTGGCCGAGGTAATCGCGCTGGCGAAGGCGCAGCCGGGCAAGATCAACTATGCGTCGTCTGGTTCCGGTACCAGCATCCACATGTCGGCGGAAATGTTCCAGTTCATCACCAAGGTGAGCATGACGCACATTCCCTACAAGGGCAGCGGGCCGGCGGTGACCGACCTGCTCGGTGGCCAGGTGATGATGATGTTCGACAACATTCCGTCCGCTTTGCCGCACATCAAGGCCGGCAAGCTACGGGCGCTTGCCACTACCGGCGCGAAGCGCGATCCGGCGTTGCCCGATCTGCCGACTATCGCCGAAGCCGGCGTGCCCGGTTACGAATCCGGCGTCTGGTTCGGCCTGATGGCGCCGGCCGGCATTTCCAAGGACGTGATCGCCAAGCTCAACGATGCCGCCAACAAAGGCTTGAAATCGCCCGACTTCGTCAAGCGCATGACTGAACTTGGCTATGTGATGATGGGCGGCACGCCCGAGCTGATGACCGACCTGATCAAGGTTGAAGTCGCGCGCTGGACACCGATTGTCAAGGCATCGGGCGCCAAGGCCGACTGAACGGCCGGCGGCGGATGCATCAAGCTTTTGGGTACAACAATCCCATTGCGGGGAACACAAGGGAGACAGGAACATGATGAACCGTCGCGAACACCTGAAGGGCCTTTTCGGCATGGCGGCCGGCGCCGCAGTGCCGGGCGCCGCGCTCGCTGCCAAACCCAAAGTCGACAAGCCGGTGCCGCCGCAAGGCATCGGCCATCGCATCAAGCATATTTCCTACAGCGACCAGGGCGGCCGCCCGGATGCCGTGCAGGTCATGGTGCACAAGAAGATGGCCTACGTCGGGCACATGTTCAGCAACGGCCTGACCATTCTCGATGCGTCCGATCCGCGCAAACTGAAGCCGCTGCACTATTTTGCGCTCGGCGATCTGACGCGCACGCACTGCATGCAGACCTCCGAAGACATCATGCTTCTGGGCAACGGCGCCAATATCGTGGCCATGCAGACCTACGACGGCCAGCGCGGCTATTTCGAGAACAACCTGGCCGACAGCATCACCAACAAGAAGAAATTCCGTTGCGGCCTGTCGATCCACGACATTTCCAAAGCCGGCGAAATGAAGGAAATCGCGTTTCTGGAAATGCCGGGCTTCGGCGTCAATCGCCTGTGGTGGCCGGGCGGGCGCTACGCCTACGTGTCGGCACACTTCGACGGCTACACCGACCATATCCTCTGTGTGGTCGACCTGAAGGAAATCACCAAGCCCGAGATTGTCGCCAAGTGGGGCCTGCCCGGCATGAACCGGGCGGCCGGCGAGACGCCGACCAATCCCAAAGGCAAGCGCTACGCCCTGCATCACATGATCACTGCCGGGGACATGGGGATCGCGGCCTGGCGCGACGGTGGCTTGACCGTGCATGACCTCGCCGATCCGACCAAGCCGAAGCTGCTGTCGCGCATCAACTGGTCGCCGCCTTTCCCCGGCGGAACCCACACTCCGCTGCCGCTACCTGGTCGCAAACTCGCCGTGATCATCGACGAGGCGAATGCGCAGAAGTGCGCCAAGGGCATGTTCCACACGTTCGTACTGGACATGCGCGCACCCGAAGCGCCGGTGCCCATCGCCACGCTGCCCACACCCGGCGACCGTGACTATTGTGCGCAGCCCGGCACCTTTGGGCCACACAACATCCACGAGAACCGCCCTGGTTCGATGCAGAGTGAAGACACCGTATTCACCACCTACAACAACGCCGGGGTGCGCATCTTCGACATCCGGAACCAGTTTGCGCCGAAAGAAGTGGCCTATTGGGTGCCGCCGACGCCGAAGAAGCTGGTCGATCCGCGACCCAATATCGGACTCGACGCCAAGACCGCCGATATCTTTGTGACCAAGGAAGGCCTGATTTTCGCGACCGACTGGAACGCCGGATTGAACGTGCTGGAGTACAAGGGCTAAAAGCCGCTTGCCGCCTGCGCGTCGGCGGCGCTCCGCTCAGTCTGCCGGCGGCGCCCCGATCAGGCAGCCAGCGCGCGCCGCAACTCGGCCGCGCACAGCGCCACCGCCGTGTTGGCGTCGTCGAGCACCCGGCCCATGGTGACGAAGCCGTGGATCTGGCGCTCGAAACAGACGTGCACCGCGGAGTTGCCGGCCTCGGTCAGACGCGCCGCGTATTGCAGGCCTTCGTCGCGCAGCGGGTCATAACCCGCGGTGATCACCAGTGCCGGGGGCAGCCTCGACAAGTCCTCCAGCAACAGCGGCGAGGCACGCCAATCGACATCGTGCTGCGGATCGCCGATGTAGTGATCCCTGAAATATTGCATGGTCTCGCGCGTGAGCAGATAGCCCTGGCCGTTCGTGGTGTGCGAAGGCGCGATGCGCCGCATGTCGGTGGCGGGGTAGATCAGCAACTGGTAGCGAATCGGCAGGCGTCCGCCATCGCGTGCGGCGATCGCCACCAC
>JAYVST010000293.1:0-2924 GCA_043775255.1 Burkholderiales bacterium | reverse complement strand
CGACGAGCAGGCTGCGCCGATCAGGTGTTGCTGGCGGCCAGTTTCAGGTTTCCGCGCTGCGCGTCCATCCCTGCTGCGCCGCTATGCTCAAGTTTTCCGTCGAGCGTAGCCCCAAGATGGATTTCGAGCGCCTTGTAATGCACATCGCCACGAACGCGCGCCTTGGGCTGCAGTTCAAGGAACTCGGAGACGAAAATCGGCCCCTCGACAGCGCCGTTGACGACGACGTGCGCTGCCCGGATTTCACCTTCCACACGCGCCTTTTCACTGACCACGAGCGTGCTGTTGGTCTCAGTAGTGCCGGCGGCGGCGACCACATTGCCGCGCACGGTGCCGTCGATGCGCAAGCCGCCGGAAAAAACCACGTTTCCTTCAATGACGGTGGTCGCGCCGATCAGGCTGTCGATGGTGCTTTGCGGTTTGCTGCGTCGAATTCCGAACATCTTTTCTCCCATTCTTATGCCACCGGGCAACTGCGGTTTGCCCTGATGTTTCGTCAAACATGCGTGACGGCCGGCCTGGGAAGCGCCGGCTGCTAACGCGACGCCCCGTTCGATTGCGGTCGCGCCATCTGAACCACGACCGACTGAGATGCGCGCACCTTGTCGCCTTCAAGCACCCGGATCAGGACTTGCTTGGGAAATGCTCCCGCCGGTACCTCAACGCTTGCGTCGACCCGCTGAAAATAGCGAAAGCGCACTTTTGTTGCATCGGTTGCGGTCGATTCCCCCGCAGGGACGCGGATGATAGCACCGTTGCCGTTCGTATCAGGATCGAGCAGAAATTCCAATCGCCCGGAAAACTCCGGCTCCTGCTGCCGACCCATGATGCTGCCGGTACGCGCGCCGCGGGTGAGGAGCATGCGAAACTTGAGCTGTCCGGACTCGATTGCAACCTTGGCCCCGGCAATCGAAAGCGAGCCTTCGCTGCGTTCGCTTGCCACCATGCCTTCGAAGAGCGCCAAATCTTCCTTGAGCCGTGCATTTTCCGCCTCCAGCGCCTGGGCCTGCGCGGCAAGGTTGCGTTGCGTGGTCTGCTCGATGGACAGTTTGCTGCCGGCGGCGTCTTGATCGGCGCGCAAACGCGCGTTTTCCTGCGTCAGCGTCAGGGTGCGCGAACGCAGGTCTGTCAGTTCCTGTTGCACTTCGTCGCGGTCGAACCCGGCAAATCGGCGGCCGGCATCGTAAATCCATGCCGCGAACGCTGTCGACACCGACAACACCACGATCCAGAACAGGGCGCGCAGATACCAGGGAATATGGGTCCGCACCGACATTTTCGGCGCGGCGATCGTCATGCGTCGCCTGAGAAACCTGAACAGCCGGAAATTGGCCATTGGCGTCAATCCGCAGGGGAGCGCGGCCGGCTACGGTACCAAACCGATCGCTTCCAGACCGGCGGTTTCGGAAAATCCGGACATCAGATTCATGACCTGGACCGCCTGTCCCGCTGCACCCTTGGTCAGGTTGTCAATCACCGACAGAATCATCAGCGTGTCCCCGCCGCCGACGCGATGCACCGCGATCCTGCAGATGTTGGCGCCGCGCACCGAGCGCGTATCCGGAGTCGAACCAGGCGGCATGATGTCGACGAATGGTTCGCCCGCATATGACTCTTCGTACAGCTTCTGGAAGTCCGCTTCACGGGTGATTCGTGCATAGAGCGTGGAATGTATGCCGCGGATCATCGGCACGAGGTGCGGCGTGAAAACCAGCCCCACCGCCTGATCTGTCATTTCTGACAAGCCCTGCACGATTTCCGGATGGTGTCGATGCCCGCCAACACCATATGCCTTGAAATTGTCCGCAGCTTCCGCGTGCAAGGTGCCGATCTCCGCCTTGCGACCGGCGCCCGAGACCCCGGACTTGCAGTCCGCGATCAAATGCGAGGCATCGATCAGGCCGGCTTCGAGCGCGGGCTTGAAGCCGAGTTGCACCGAGGTCGGATAACACCCGGGAAGCCCGATTACCCGCGCCTTGCGGATGGCCGCGCGGTTGACTTCCGGCAGGCCATAAACCGACTCATCCAGCAAAGCTGTCGCCGCATGCGGCATCTTGTACCACTTCTCGAAGACCGCTGGTTCGCGCAGGCGGAAATCGGCCGCAAGGTCGATGATCTTGACCCCGCCCGCTACCAGCTTGGGCCCCATGTCCATGGCAACGCCGTGCGGCGTGGCGAAGAAAACCAGATCGCATTTGTCCAGCCCGGCCTCCTCGGGTGTGGAAAATGCGATATCGAGCACGCGGCGCAAGGACGGGAACATGTCCGCCACCGGCATGCCGGCCTCCTTGCGCGAGGTAATGGCCCGGATCCGTGCAGACGGATGGCGCGCCAACAGCCGCAGAAGTTCCACCCCGGTATAGCCTGTTCCACCAACGATGCCGACATTGAGCATTCGAGACTCCTGTCCCGGATCCCCCAACCGGATCCGGACGATTCGAAATTCGACCCAAAAAAAAGGGCCGCCACGCGGGCAGCCCTTTTCGGACTTCTTGTGGTCCGCGACTAGCGCTTGGAAAACTGCTTGCGACGTCGCGCCTTGTGCAGGCCGACTTTCTTGCGCTCGACCTCGCGCGCGTCGCGCGTTACCAAGCCGGCTTTGGACAGCACCGGTTTCAAGGTGGCATCATAATCGATGAGCGCACGGGTAATGCCATGGCGCACCGCGCCGGCCTGGCCCGACTCGCCGCCGCCGGCGACGTTGACCTGAATATCGAAGGTCTCAAGATGGTTTGTCAATTCGAGCGGTTGGCGCACGATCATGCGCCCGGTTTCACGCGCGAAAAAGTTATCCACCGGCTTGCCGTTGACAACGATCGCGCCCTTGCCGGTTTTCATGAAAACCCGCGCTACCGACGTCTTGCGACGACCGGTTCCGTAATTCTTGTTATCGATCATGGTGACCTCTGACGGGCTTTGGCCTA
>JAYVST010000292.1:0-4427 GCA_043775255.1 Burkholderiales bacterium | reverse complement strand
TACGGTGCCCTTGTCGCAGATCGAGCGAATCGAAGTGGTGCGCGGCGCCGGATCGGTGCGCTATGGAGATGGTGCTGTGGGGGGCGTGATCAACATCCGCACCCGGCGCGCCTCGCAAATCACCCCGCAACTCGACGTCGAGGCGACCCGCGGGTCCTACGGCTTGGACGACTTGCGCGTGCATGCGCGCGGCGGCAGCGGACCCTTGCGTCTGGCCCTCAACCTGAGCCAGCTCGACACGGAGGGCTTTCGCAACAACGGCGATCTGAGGTCGCGTAACGTCGCCGCCGAAGCGCGCCTGGTGACGCAGGTCGGAGGCGCGGACGTCGACGCATGGATCCGGCTCGCACACCATGTCGATGAATACGGATTGCCAGGGCCGGTCAACGCCACCGATTTCGCCAGGAGCACCGCCGCGCGCCGCGGCACCAACTTTCCGTTCGACCGCGGCGATACCGATGATCGTACCCGCGCAACTGGTTTCTCGCTGGATTTCGGCCAGGCGGGGCGGCTCACCGGTCAATGGGCACTGCGCGATCGGAACAACAACTATGTCTACAACTTCAACCCGCTACGGTCGCTGGACCGGCAACGTTCCACCATCGATTCGTCGCGCCATGACGGTTCCGTGCGCTATGAAAACGAGTTTCGCATCCTGGGCCTCGACACCACCCTAGGGGGCGGATTCGACGGGCTTTCCGGCAGCTATGCGCGCTATTCGGCCGGGCGTTTCGTGCCCGATTCGGAACAGATAATCGGTGCCGCCGAGTCGCGTGGGCGCTACGCCACCATGACCGTGCGGCCGACGGCGCAACTGGCCTTCAATGCCGGGGTCCGGGAAAACCGTTTTTCCACGCACCTGTCGGATGAACGCTTCGTCAACGCCTGCACGTACAGAACCGTCTTGGTGCGTATTCCCCCGCTCCCGAAGTTGGTCCCGATTCAAGTGCTTGTCGGCTGCACCCCATACGCCTACCAGCCGAGTGCGCGGCGTGAAGCCGACTGGCGCAACACCGGTACCGAACTCGGCGTGACTTGGCGGCCCAACGCCACACTTGTCCTGTACGCCAGCACGGTGCGCCAGTTCCGTAACCCCAACCTCGACGAACTCGCATTGGCGGCAGCGGACCTGCGTCCGCAGTCCGGCCGCACGCATGAGGCGGGCGTGCGCGTTGAAGGCGAGGCGCTATCCTGGTCATTGGGCGTTTTCGACATGGTCAACCAGTCGGAGATCTATTTCGCGACCGACCGCAACTCCAACCGCAACTATGAACTCCCGACGCATCGTACCGGCGCGGAATTCCAGGCGCGCTGGCGCCCCGCCGGCACGCTCACCGTGCGCGGCAACTTTGCCTACGTTGCGCCCCGCTTTGTCGGCACCGACGCAGATATCCCGCATGTGCCGCGCAATACGGCGAATGCCAGCTTCGAATGGCGCGCCGCCGAACGGACGACGCTGGCGGGCGCGTTGCGCTATGTCGGCATGCGCTTCGACGGCAACGACCTCACCAACCGTACGTTGCCACCGCTGCCGCGCTATTTGATTGTCGATACATCGGTGCGATTCCAGATCGGCAAAACCGAAATGACCGTCGGCATCAACAACCTGACCAATCGGGCGTATTCGACGCTCGGGTACAGCGCGACCTACTACCCGATGCCGGAGCGCAATGGCTTTGTACGATTGCGGTTCATGATGTAGGCGATTCGGGCCGGGCAATCGGTCATACACCCGCAACGTTCCGGCATTACGTCGTTGGAGCAGGCGGCATTGCGTGCGAGACGATGGTTTGCCCGCCGACCAGCACGCGACTGTCGCTGGCCGGCAACAGAATGGCTTCTTTGCGCCGCCGCGCGCTTCGTCGAATATCCGCTTGGCGAACGTGGCGCAACGGCCGCATGGCCGAGCCACGCCCGGGCGACCTGCGATTTCTCGGAAGGTGCCGCATCCGTGTCCGGCACACACATGGATTTCGCGGTCCGGGACCGGGTTGCAGAGGCAGGCGATCATGGCTTTCGGCGGGCGACTTGACGCATCTTGGGTTGCTGGCGACGAACTATTTAAGCGAGTAATTGAGAATAACATTGATAAGTATTCCTATTTAGGTTACAGTCTTCGGACGAACTGAACCTTGACTCATGGACACCTTACGCAATTACCCCGAGCGCCTCGGAGGCATCGCATTTACCGTGCTGGCGCATGGGCTGGTGATTGGGTTCGTCCTGACCCACACTTCGGTGCGGGAAACCTTCAAGTCGATGGGTCCGTTGATGGTAGAGATTCTCAAGTCGGAGACGCTCCATGAGCCACCGCTAGCAAACCTGCAGCCTAAGGTTGACAAGCCACCCAAGCCGCTGTCGATGCAAAAGTTGCGTGCGCGATCCGCAACGGAATCGCCCGTTATCGCCGCACCTTCGGCTACGACTACCACTATCGATATCTCGACGCCGGCAGCGCCGAAACCGGCTCCGCCGATCGACACGCAGCCCGTGTCGGTGGCGCCGCCGACACCCGTCGCACCGGCGCCACTGGTTCCACCGGACTTCAGGGCCGACTACCTGCTCAATCCCGCACCGGCCTATCCATCCCTGGCGCGCCGAATGGGCGAAGAAGGGCGGGTGGTCCTGCGTGTATATGTGGAGACATCCGGTCTGCCTTCGAGTGTGGAAGTTCGCACCAGCAGCGGGTCCGAACGGCTCGACCAGGCTGCGCTGGAGGCGGTGCGGCGCTGGAAGTTTGTGGCTGCCAAACAGGGCGAGCGTGCGGTGCCCACGCACGTTTTGGTGCCGATCTTGTTCAATCTAAAGTCCTGAGCGCCGCGTTGCTCGCTTGGTTTCCTTTTTCTAAAATTCTTTCAAACGGAATAGCGATCATGCAAGAAGCCATGGGCTTTGCCCATTTTGTGTCGCAGGCCGACGCGGTTGCCAAGGCGACCCTCGGAATCATGCTGCTGATGTCGGCCGCCACCTGGTACCTGATATTCACCAAGTTCTTGCGCAATCTGCTGGCCCGGCGCCGCAGCCGCAGCTTTCTCGCGATGTTCTGGGACGCGCCGGATCTCCGTGCAGTAGGCAAGCATCTCGGGTCCAAGGCTGCGGATGCCGACGAACCGTTTGCCGGTCTGGTGCGCCACGGGCTGCGCGCCGCTGATCAGCAGCGTGGCCAACGCGGCGAACGCCTGGTCGAAAGCGGCGGGGCGGATGATTTTCTGACCCGTTCCCTGCGTCGTTCGATCGATGCCTCGACAGCGCATGCCGAATCCGGCCTGACGGTACTGGCCTCGATCGGATCGTCCGCTCCTTTCGTCGGCCTGTTCGGCACGGTATGGGGTATTTATCACGCCTTGCTGGCCATCGGCATGAGTGGTCAGGGCACGCTCGACCGCGTGGCCGGGCCGGTGGGCGAGGCATTGATCATGACCGCCATTGGCCTGGCGGTGGCGATTCCGGCCGTGCTGGCCTACAACGGCTTCACCCGACACAACCGCGTGGTGCTGGCCGAACTCGACGCCTTCGCGCATGACCTGTTTACCTTCATATCGACTGGACATCGTGCAGGCGAAGCTGCGACGCAGGCGCCACGCACGACCGTCGTACAGCCCATCGCACAGGCGGCCTAACGCATGGCCTTCGGAGGATTCAACAAGGGGGCGCACCATGCGCCCATGGCGGAAATCAACATGGTTCCGCTGATCGACGTGATGCTGGTGCTACTGGTGATCTTCATCGTCACCGCACCGCTCTTGACCCATGCGGTGAAGATCGAGCTGCCCAGAGCATCATCCAGCCAGAACATCTCCAAACCGGAGAACGTGCAACTGGGCATCAAGGCCGACGGCCAGATGTTCTGGAACGGCGAAACTGTGGATGAAGCCGGCCTCGCAGTGCGTTTCGCCGTTGCCGTGAAACTTGAACCGCAACCCGAATTGCACATCCGCGCCGAGCGCACCGCGCAATACGAACTGATCGCCAAGGTGATGTCGGCGGCGGCGAAAACCGGGCTTACGCGCGTCGGTTTCGTTACCGATCCATCGGAGAAGTAGCGGCCACGAACCGTATTCATTCCATTCATTCCCGCAAGCCAGCCAGGACATGCAAGCCAAGCCAGCCAGCGCCCATCTCAACTCACCAAGGGGAGCACGG
Source organism: Burkholderiales bacterium (assembly GCA_043775255.1). Taxonomy (GTDB): domain Bacteria; phylum Pseudomonadota; class Gammaproteobacteria; order Burkholderiales; family JAEUOS01; genus JAEUOS01. The sequence continues at coordinate 284 of JAYVST010000292.1, read as the reverse complement.
CATGGCCGGCAACAGCGCAAACAAATTTGTATTGAATGTACTCGGCGCGGCGATAGCAGCGGCATTGCCGCTGAAATCAACGGCACAACAAGCCGAGACCGTATTGCCGCAGATCAAGGTCGAGAGTCAGAAGGAGAGGGCCGACGGCCCGGTCGAGGGTTACCGGGCTGAGCGATCGTCGACTTTCACCAAGACTGACACACCGCTCAGGGAGGTGCCGGCTTCGGTGAGCGTCGTTCCAGCTGAAGTGATGCGCGACCTGGGCATGCAAAGTATGGGCGATG
>JAYVST010000291.1:0-1880 GCA_043775255.1 Burkholderiales bacterium | reverse complement strand
TTGTCGATTTGCCGGTCCTGCTTGATGATGCGCTCCGCGGCGGCCACGTCGACGCGCGCGAACGCGTCGAGGGCATCCTTGAGCATGCCGACTGCCATGTTGGCGGCGACATGGACATCCGAAAATCCGCTGAGTTTGGCAATCCCGCTGTCGTGCAGTTGCCCGACTATGCGGCCGATTTTCGCCGACTCGTCACCCACCCGTTCCAGATCGGTGGTGATCTTGATCACCGCCATGATCAATCGCAGGTCGCCTGCGGTAGGCTGGCGGCGTGCGATCAGGTGGGTGCAGCGGTCGTCGAGCTCGATCTCCAGCATGTTGATCGAGTCCTCCGTGGTGCGGACTTGCTCCACCAGTTCGCGCTCACCGGTGACGTAAGCGGCCATGGCATTGCGCAACTGCTGCTCGACCATGCCGCCCATCTGCAGAAGACGCGACCGCACGGCTTCAAGGTCGGCATCGAACTGCGATGAGATGTGCACTTTTTCCATGGTTTAGCCGAACTTTCCGGTGATGTAGTCCTCGGTGCGCTTGTCGCGCGGCTTGACGAAAACGTCATCGGTCCTGCCGTATTCGATCATTTCGCCAAGATACATGTAGGCGGTGAAATCCGAAACCCGCGCCGCCTGCTGCATGCTGTGCGTCACGATCAGGATGGTCACCTTGCCGCGCAGTGTGTCGATCAGTTCCTCGATGCTGGCGGTGGCGATCGGATCGAGCGCCGAGGTGGGTTCGTCGAACAGGATCATTTCAGGGTCGGTGGCCAGGCACCTGGCGATACACAGGCGCTGCTGCTGGCCGCCTGACAAGTTGTACGCCGGCTCATGCAGGCGATCCTTGGCCTCGTTCCACAAGGCAGCATTGTTCAAGGCCTGTTCGACCTTTTCCTCCAGCACCGAACGTTTGCTCTCGCCCCGCACCCGCAGGCCGTAGGCGACATTTTCGAAAATCGATTTGGGAAAGGGATTGGGCTTCTGGAACACCATGCCGACACGCATGCGCACCTCGATCGGATCGACATCGGCGGCCAAGAGATTGGTATTGTCCGGGTGGAACACGATTTCGCCTTCGTAGCGGTTGCCAGGATAGAGATCGTGCATGCGGTTGAAACAGCGCAAGAAGGTGGATTTGCCGCAACCGGAAGGACCGATCAAGGACGTGACCCGCCCTTCCTCGATACTCATGTTGACATTTTTCAGGGCCTGGAAATCACCGTAGAAGAAGTTGAAGTTGCGAATATCCGCCTTGATGTCGGCCTTGACGGTCGATACGGACGCGGCTTGCGGGGCGGCGTTGGGCATGTTGGTTACCATTTGAGATTCTTGCGCAGGCGATAGCGCAGCCAGATCGCCAGGCCATTCATGGCCAGCGTCATGAACACCAGCACAAAGCCGGCGGCCGCAGCGTTGACCTGAAACGCTTCTTCAGGCCTCGAAGTCCAGTTGAACATCTGGATCGGCATGACCGTGAAGGGCGAGAACAGCCAATCGAACATGCCGGCCGGCGGTTCACCGGTGCCCGGCACCGGTGGCAGGAAAGCGATGAAGGTCAGGGCGCCGATGGTGATGATGGGCGCGGTCTCGCCGATGGCGCGCGCCATGCCGATGATCACGCCTGTCAGGATGCCGGAGGTCGAATAGGGCAGGATATGGTCGTGCACCGTTTGCCATTTGGTGGCGCCCAGCGCGTAGGCGCCCTCGCGAATCTGTCCGGGAATCGAACGGATCGCCTCGCGCGTGGCGACGATGATGACCGGCAGGATCAGCAGGGCAAGCGCCAGTCCGGCTGACAAAATGCTCTGGCCCAGGTTGAACTGATAGACGAACAGGCCCAGTGCCAGAAGGCCATAGACGATCGAGGGCACGCCGGCTAAGTTGCTG
>JAYVST010000290.1:0-1679 GCA_043775255.1 Burkholderiales bacterium | reverse complement strand
AAGACGATCGAGCCGCCGGCGCAAATGCGTTTCTTCGCCAGAAGCGCGCGCGTCAGCAACAGCGGCGCGTTCACGTTGATGGAGAACACTTCTTCAAGGTGTTTCTGACTGATCATGCGGAACGGGACCAGCTTGGCGATGCCGGCCGCGTGCACCACGCCATGCAATTCACCCGCATCCGCCGCCACCCGGGCCAGGTCGTCGGCGTCCTGCAAATCTGCGGCTATCGGCAGGTGGCCGGCGCCAGGCAAGGCCGCGGCGGTGGCCTCGAGCCGGGCCTCGTTGCGACCGGTCAGCGCCACCTGCGCACCCATGGCGGCACAACTTAACGCGATTTGCCGGCCGATGCCGGACGAGGCGCCTGTCACCAGCACGCGCTTGCCTTCAAGGCTGAATGGATTGAAGCTCATGCCTCGATGAGCTGCGGAAATTTCGCGCCTTCGATATCGACCATCGCGGTACCCCAGGACAACCCGATGCCGAATCCGGCCATGACCAGGCGTTTCGGCCCGGCCAGCAAAGGCTCGCGAATTCGCGCGGTCATGGTGACGGGAATCGACGCGCCGTTGGTATTGCCGAAATCATGCAGGGTCGATGGCACCTTCTCCACCGGCAGCGCCAGTTTCTTGCGGATGGTCTCGTTGATCATCCGGTTGGCCTGGTGGAAGAGGAAATAATCGACCGACTCCGGCGTGACCTGCGCATACTCCATCAGACGCTTGATCGCCGGTGGCACGCGCTGGGTGGAAAAACTCAGCACCGCGGTGCCGTCAAGCTGCAAATCATAGGGCGTGCGCCAGACGCCGTCCTCATCCTTGGCGGGTATGAAATGCTGAAAGCTGGGCGGCTCGCGATGCCCGCCCACCGGCAGGATGATGGCCTTGTAGCCGCTGCCGTCGCTGTTGAGATCAAGGTGGATGGGCGGCGCCGAATCATCGAACTCGAGCGCGGTGGCCGTCCCCGCATCCGAGAAAAGCGGCTCCAAAGCGGAGGCCGCACGATCGCCAACCAGCACCAGGCCCTTTTTCACCGTTCCGGCTGAAATCATCGACCCCAGAATATGCAGGGCGAACGGGTAGCCGGAGCACCCCAGATTGACGTCGAAGGCAATGGTCGCTTGCGAGAGCTTGAGCCTGTCCTGCAGGATGATCGCAGTGGCCGGAATCAGATAGTCGGGCGACTGCGTGACCACGATCAATGCGTCGATTTCGTCGCGCTGCCAGTCGAGGTCTGCCAGCAGCCGCTCGGTGGCTACGAAGGCCAGGTCGGAAAAGCATTGCCAGGACGGGCACAAACGCCGTTCGAAAATGCCGATGTTTCGCGTCAGGCGCTCGCGTTCCTGTTTGAGGTGCGGCGGGCAATCAAGGTTGGATACCTTGCTCTTCGGCACGCACGTCGCCATGCCGCGATAGCGCACATTGCGCAGTGTGGACAGACCCATCGCATCACCCCAGGAGGGCGAAGAGTTCGCTGATGGTCTTGCAGCCCTTGATGTCGCCGTCGGTGATGGTCTTGTCGTGTTCCATGTCGAACATGACGATCACGCCGAGCGCTGCCAGGGAATCCCATTCGGCCAGGCCGGCAAGTTCCGTTTCCGGTTTGATATCGACCGACTCCTGAAAATCGACGGCCGTCTGGAACTGCTCGATGAATTGCTGAATGTCCGCCACAAAACCCCC
>JAYVST010000289.1:0-2010 GCA_043775255.1 Burkholderiales bacterium | reverse complement strand
GCAAGAATCTGCGGCGTCCGCCTGTATCCGCCGGCCCGGATCGGACACGCGCTCGCCCGAGGCGCGCAAGCGATGATAATGTTGCAAGTTCGGCCGCTTGCCGGGTGCGAGAGTCGCGCCACCTGAGTGCCCCCCTTCCGGCCGTGCCTGACCAAGGAGCTTCAATGACCGTTCTCAAGCCGCGCGACATGGTTGAACCGGACCGCGTCCATCGCCTGGCCTACACCAGCCAGGACGTCTTCGACCTCGAGATCGCAAACATCTTCGAGAAAGTCTGGGTCTATTGCGGCCATGAATCGCAGGTCAAGAAGCCGGGCGACTACTACACACTCTCGATCGGCCGCCAGCCGATGGTGATGGTGCGCGGCCGCGACATGCAGGTGCGCGTGCTCTACAACCGCTGCCCGCACCGCGGCGTGCAACTGTGCGGCAACCAGAGCGGCAACACCGGCAGCAATTTCGTCTGCTCCTACCACTCCTGGAGCTTTCATCTCGACGGCAAGATCGAAAGCATTCCGCTCTCGCGCGGCTATGACGGCACACGGATGACGCGCGACAACCCGGACTGCAGCATGAAGGCGGCCTCGCGCGTGGATGCCTACCGTGGATTCGTATTCGCCAGCCTCAGCCCTGACGGCCCGACGCTCGCCGATTTTTTGGGCGAAGCCAGAATCGCCTTCGACGACATGTGCGACCGTTCGCCCGAGGGTGAAGTGGAGGTGGTGCCGATATGCCATCGGGTGATCCAGCATTCGAACTGGAAATTCTTCATGGAGAACCAGCTCGATTCCCTGCACCCGTCGGTGACGCACCAGTCCACCGGCGTGGCGGCGAGCCGCATCGAAAAGCAGATGAAGGCCGGCGGCGCCACGCCGCCGCTCTACTACCATTACCTGTCGACCTTCGCGTCGTCCTTCGAGCAGTGGGATTCGGTGCAGACCATCAATTTCCCGCGCGGTCACGGCGTGCTCAAGGCCTACATGGGCCTGCGTCCGCAAGACCCCGACACCAAGGCCTACGAAAAACTGATGGAACAGGCCTACGGCAAACAGAAGATGGAGGAGTACCTCTCACGCTCGATCCACCATGTGCTGGTGTACCCCTACCTTTCGGTGCAATCGCCGTTGCAGCAGCTGCGCTGCCTGCGCCCGCTCGGGCCCAACAAGACCCTCTCGGAAATCTGGCACTTTCGCCTCAAAGGCGCGCCCGAGGCGATTTACCGCCGCTCGCTGTGGTACTACAACCTGGTCAATTCGCCTGCCACCATGATCAACGCCGACGATCTGGAGAACTGGACCAAGGGCCAGTGGGGGCTTGAATCGAACGGTGGCGACTGGGTCAGTTTCCACCGCGAATTCGGCCGCGACACCATCGAGAACGGCGTCACCTACTCCAACAAGGGCACCTCGGAGGCCGTCATGCGCAGCCAGTTCAAGGCCTGGGCCCAGTATCTGTCGGAGGCCGAATAATGGCGGCCGGAAAAGCATCTGCGAAAAAGTCCGCCGGGAAGAAGCACGAGGCCAAGGCTGCGGAGAAGGCCGGGACTAAGCCCACCAAGCCCATCAGGCCGATCAGGCCGACAAAACCGGCCGTGAAGAAAGTCGCCGAGAAACCGGCCGTGAAGAAAGTCGCCGCGAAATCGGCCATGAAGAATGTCGCCGCGAGGCCGGCGGTGAAGAAAGTCGCCGCGAGGCCGCTCGTGAAGGTGCAGGCCGGCAACGTGGTGATCCGCGCCGGCGCCAAAACGGCCAGGACCGGCGCCCAGGCCATCGCGCCCGACCATTCGCCGCGCGCCGCCCCCGGCGCGCTGACAGCGCCGCGCGCGCTCAAGGCTGCGGCGGGCAACGCCGGCCTGAAAGACCGGGTCGAGCAATTCCTCTACCGCCAATCCGAGTTGCTCGACCACAAGCACTGGCAGGACTACATCGACCAGTTCGCCGACGATGGCGTCTACTGGATGCCGGTGATGAAGGAGCAGACCGACTGGGAAGGCCAACCTTCGATCTTCGC
>JAYVST010000288.1:0-9293 GCA_043775255.1 Burkholderiales bacterium | reverse complement strand
AATGTCGGCCTGGAAAGTTTCAATCTGAGCATTGCCGACAACGGCGGCAGCGCCCGTCAGCTCGAGTGGCAACCGCCCGGCAATGCCGACCCGCTGCTGGCCTGGAAGCTCGCCCTGCTGCAGGGCGACGGCAACGACCCCGACAGCATCGGCAGCCGTATCGACGCGGCCAATCGCTTAGCCTGCGAACGCGTCATCGCGGCGCGCCCCATGCTTGTAGATGTAGCGCCGCGCGCCGACGGCATTTGGCCGGAAATGAAATCCGAACGCATCCTGCTGCATGCGGGGGCGCCGGTGGCGTGGGAGCGCATGTGCGGTCCGATGCACGGCGCGATGATCGGCGCGGTGCTCTACGAAGGCTGGGCCGATACGCCGGCCGCCGCCCGCGCCCTGCTTGAGGACGGCAAGATCCGCTTCGCCCAGTGCCATGACTTCAAGGCGGTGGGCCCGATGACCGGCATCATTTCAGCCTCGATGCCGCTCTTCGTGGTCGAAAACAGCATGCACGGCAACCGCGCCTACACCAACCTCAACGAAGGGATCGGCAAGTGCCTGCGCTTCGGCGCCAACAGTCCGGATGTCCTGGCACGCCTGAAATGGTTCGAGAAGGTGCTCGCGCCGACCCTGGGCGCTGCGGTGCGCCAGACCCCCGGCGGCTTCGACCTCAAATCGCTCCAGGCGCAGGCACTGCTCATGGGCGACGAAGTGCATTCGCGCAATGCCGCCGCCACGGCACTGTTCTTCATGCAGATGGCCACCGCGCTCTCGGCCACCGCTACGCCGCAGACGATGGTGCGCGAGACGCTCGAATTCATCTCCCGTACCTCGCAGTTCTTTCTCAATCTTTCGATGGTGTCGTCCAAGGCGATCATGGATGCAGCGCACGGCATCGAATACTCGAGCGTGGTCACCGCCACGGCGCGCAACGGCACCACCACGGGCCTGCGCGTGTCCGGACTGGGCATGGCCTGGTTCGAGGCGCCTTCGGACAATCCGGTCGGCCTGTTCTTCCCCGGTTTCAAGCAGGCGGACGCCAACCCCGACTTGGGCGACTCGGCCATTTGCGAAACCGCCGGCTACGGCGGGTTCTCGCTGGCGGCCTCGCCTGCGCTGACCCTGCTGGTGGGCGGCACGGTCGCAGACGCCAACCACTATTCGCGCCTGATGTATCACATCACGACCACGCGCAACCCGGCTTTGTCCCTGCCCAACCTGGAATTCGACGGCGCACCCACCGGCATCGACGTACGCAAGGTGGTCGACACCGGCATCCGCCCGGTGGTGACTACCGGCATCGCGCACAAGGAGGCCGGCATCGGGCAGATTGGCGCCGGCATCGTGCGCGTGCCAATGGGCTGTTACACCCGCGCACTCGAGGCGCTCGCCGACCGCTATCTGCCCGCTTGAGCGGCCGTCCTCTGTGGCGCATGGGCGCTTGCTATAGTGCGAGGCGTGCCCATGTTGCTGCGGCGGACAACTCGCGGACCAGGAAAGCGAAAAAGCCATGACCGAACTGAATTTCCATCGCTTCTCGTTCCTGTCACCGAACAACTTCGATTTCACCCCGAAGGCGCTGGTCATCGCCGGCTGGACCGGACGCGATCGCGCCGCGCTGGAACATCATGTCGCCGAACTTGAAGCGCTGGGCGTGCGCCGCCCCTCGACAATGCCGGTCTACTACCGCGTATCTGCGGAACGCCTGACCCAGGACGCCGCAATCCAGGTGCTGGGGCCCGATTCTTCGGGCGAGGCCGAACCGGTCCTGTTCTCGATGGCCGATGGCCTCTGGCTCGGCGTCGGCTCCGACCACACCGATCGCAAGCTGGAAACGGTTTCGGTAGCCATGTCCAAGCAGGCCTGCGCCAAGGTGGTGGGCACGCAGTTGTGGGATTGCCGCGAAATCGCCGGGCACTGGGACGAACTGGTGCTGCGCTCGCGCATTCCAGGGGTCGGCAACGCCAGGCCGGTGCTCTACCAGGAAGGGCGACTATCGCAGATCCTGCCGCCCAAGACCCTGATCGAGGGGCATGCCGGCCCCAGAGGTCTGCCGGTCGGCACCGTGATGTTCTGCGGCACCTTTCCCGCCATCGGCGGGATCCGGTCCGCCCCCTGGTTTGAAATGGAAATCGAGGATCCGGTCCTCGGGCGGCGCCTGGTGCACCGCTACCGCAACGACGTCCTGCCTGCGGTGGAGTAACGCCGGTCCGGCAGGCGGCTACACCTGCTCGCGAAAGCCGTGCTGTTCCAGGCGCGGCAGGCGCAGGTAGTCGAGGGTCTGCATCTCCTCGATCCGGCTCACCGTGCGCGCGAACTCGTGCGCCAAGGCGCCCTGCGTATAGAGCCGGTCGACCGGCACGGCAGCCGACATGATCATCTTCACGCGCGCGTCGTACATCACGTCGATCAGCCAGGTGAAGCGGCGCGCTTCGGCCGCCTGACGCGGCCCCATCTCGGGCACCTCGGACAGCACGATGGTGTGGAAACGCCGCGCCAGATCGACATAATCGGTATAGGAGCGCGGGCCGCCGCACAGGCTCTTGAAATCGAACCAGACGATGCCGCCGGCGCGGCGCTGGTAGTCGATGGTGCGGCCTTCGACATCGAGGGACTGGGCCTCGTCGGCCACCTCGGCGATGCGATCGAACTCGGCCGCCAGCGTGCGGTCGGTAGCGGCAGTGATCGGCGTGTGGTAGACCTTGGCCGACTCCAGGGCGCGGCGGCGGTAGTCCACCCCGGCATCGACGTTGATGACCTCCAGGCGCGCCTTGATGAGTTCGATGGCGGGCACGAACTGGGCGCGCTGCAAACCGTCCTTCCAGAGCAGGTCGGGATGATAGTTGGAGGTCATGCACAGCATGACGCGGTTGTCGAACAGGTACTGCAGCAGGCGCGCCAGGATCATCGCGTCGGCGATGTCGTTGACGTGGAACTCGTCGAAGCAGATCAGACGGAACTTGTCGGCGATATCGCGCGCCAGAATCTTCAGCGGATCTTCCTCCCCCTTGAGTTCGTCGAGCGCCTGATGGACGTCGCGCATGAAATGGTGGAAGTGCACGCGCCGTTTCTTCACCAGCGGCACGCACAGGTAGAAGCTGTCCATCAGGAAGCTTTTGCCCCGGCCCACCCCGCCCCACAGGTACACCCCGCGCGGCAAATCGGGCTTGACGAACATGCGCCTCAAAGCGGTGTTGCGGCGCGCCTTGTAGCCCACCCATTCGTCGTAGAGCACCTGCAGGCGGCGCACTGCGGCCATCTGCGCTTCGTCGCTGATGTAGCCGCGCCGTTCGACCACCTTGCGGTAGTAGTCGAGGATGGTCAGCGCACCGGCCTCGGCGGCCTGGTTGATGTCGTCGATCGAATCGTCATCCGGATCGAACGCGGCGTCGCTCATGAGTGCTCTTTCGTCCGGTGTTTTCCCGCAAAATCGCCCGGCTTGGCCGGTGAATTCGTGGCGACTTGAGTCCGGCATAAGTACTTTTGTACTTTTGCCGGAACATCAAATATGAATGGAGCGCTGGTCCACGCCCAGCATGGCTTCCTTCATCGCCTCCGACAACGAGGGATGGGCGTGGCAGGTGCGCGCCACGTCCTCGGCGGAGGCCATGAACTCCATCGCCAGCACGGCTTCGGCGATCTGCTCGGATGCATGGGCATGGATCACGTGGACCCCCAGGATGCGATCGGTCAGCGCATCGGCCAGTACCTTGACGAAACCGCCGGGCGTGCCCTGCGACAGCGCGCGCCCGTTGGCCGAAAACGGAAACGTTCCGACCTTGCAGGCCACGCCTTCGGCCTTCAACTGTTGTTCCGTCTTGCCGACCCAGGCGATCTCCGGCGAGGTGTAGATCACCCAGGGAATGGTCTCGTAGTTCACGTGCCCCTTCTGGCCGGCGATGATCTCGGCTGCCATCACGCCTTCGTCTTCGCCCTTGTGCGCAAGCATCGGCCCGCGCACCACATCGCCGACTGCGAACACGCCAGGCGCAGCGGTGCGGCAATGGCCATCGACTTCGATGAAACCGCGCTCGTTTGCGGCCAGCCCGATCGACTGCAGGCCGAGATCGTCCGTGTTGGGCACCCTCCCCACCGAGACGATGAGCCGGTCGCAATCGAGCTTCTGCGGCTTTCCCGCAGCGTCGGTGTAGTCGACGCTGACGCCATCCTTGTGCGTGACTATCGCGCCTAAGGTCACGCCGAGGCTGATTTTCAAGCCCTGCTCTTTGGTAAAGGCCTTCCAGGCTTCCTTGGCCACTGCCTCGTCGCACGCGGCCAGGAACGCAGGCATCGCCTCCAGGATGGTCACCTCGGCCCCGAGACGGCGCCACACCGAGCCCAGCTCGAGCCCGATCACGCCGGCGCCTATCACGCCGAGCTTCTTCGGCACCGCCGACAGTGCCAGCGCACCTTCGTTGTCGCAAATCATGACGTTGTCGACCGCCACGCCGGGCAGGTGGCGCGCCTTGGACCCGGTGGCGATGATCGCGTTTTTGGCGACCACCTCTTCGGACCCGGCCTCGCTTGCCACCGCGATGCGGTACGCACCGTCGGCCGCGCCGGCGAACTTGCCATGCCCCTTGAGCCAGGTGATCTTGTTCTTGCGAAACAGGAATTCGATGCCCTTGGTGTTCTTGGCCACCACCGCGTCCTTGCGCGCGAGCATCTTGGCCACGTCGAACTCAACCGCCTTGGCGGTGATGCCGTGGTCGGCGAAGCCGTGCAACACCATCTCGTAGTTTTCGGAGGATTCGAGCAGCGCCTTCGACGGAATGCATCCAACGTTCAGGCAGGTGCCGCCGAGCGAGGGCTCGCCACCGGGCTTGACCCACTTCTCCACGCAGGCCACCGAAAAGCCGAGCTGTGCCGCGCGCACTGCCGCCACATAGCCGGCCGGGCCTGCGCCGATGACCACCACATCGAAATTCTTCATTTCTTCACCACTTCCGCGAACAGCGCGGCGCTCACGCGACGCTCCGCCAATCACAGCTCCAGGAGTATGCGCGACGGGTCTTCCATCGCCTCTTTCATTGCCACCAGCGCCAGCACGGCTTCGCGACCGTCGATGATGCGGTGGTCGTAGCTCATGGCCAGATAGTTGATCGGACGCACCACCACCTGGCCGTTTTCGACCATCGCGCGGTCCTTGGTGGCGTGCACGCCGAGGATGGCCGACTGCGGCGGATTGATGATCGGGGTGGACAGCATCGAGCCGAAAATGCCGCCGTTGGAAATCGAGAACGTGCCGCCGGTCAGGTCTTCCAGCGACAGCTTGCCTTCCTTGGCCTTGGCGCCGAAGGCGGCGATGTCTTTTTCGATCTGCGCAAAGTTCTTCTGGTCGGCGTCGCGCAGGATCGGCACGACCAGGCCGCGCGGGCTGCCGACGGCGATGCCGATGTCGAAATAGCCGTGGTAGACGATATCGTTGCCGTCCACCGAGGCGTTGACTACCGGATACTTCTTGAGCGCGTAGACCGCTGCCTTGACGAAAAACGACATGAAGCCCAGCTTGGCGCCGTGTTCCTTCTCGAAACGCTCGCCGTACTGCTTGCGCAGGTTCATCACCGGCTGCATGTTGACTTCGTTGAAGGTGGTGAGGATGGCATTGGTGGACTGCGATTCGAGCAGGCGCTGCGCCACGCGCGCGCGCAGGCGCGACATCGGCACGCGCTGCTCGGGCCGCTCGCCGAGGAACTGCATGTCGATCGGCGCCTTGACATCCTGCAATGGCGGCTTGACAGCCACCACAGCTGCCGGCGCACTGGCAACCCGCGCGGCGATGACATCGCCTTTGGTGATACGCCCGTCGCGACCGCTGCCGGCGATCGCGCCCGGATCGATGCCTTGCTCGGCCATCAACTTCGCAGCTGCGGGCATGGCCAGCGGCGCTGCTGCTGCAGGCGACGCGGTTGGCGCGGCCGCCGCCAATGGCGCTCCGGGCGTCGGCGCCACCGCTGCGGCGGCAGTGTCGATGCGGGCGATGATCTCACCCGACACTACGGTACTGCCATCGCCCTTGAGCACTTCGACCAACACACCGGAGTCGGGCGCCGGCAATTCCAGCACCACCTTGTCGGTCTCGATGTCGATCAGGTTTTCGTCGCGGGTCACCGCCTCTCCCGCCTTCCTGTGCCAGGTCAACAGGGTCGCTTCCGCGACCGATTCCGACAACTGCGGCACTTTCACTTCTAGGATAGCCATTGCGATCAACCTTCCACTTCCTGATGGGATTACAGCGCGGCCGCGCGGGCCTGCCACTGGCGGCAACCTACTTTGTGAGTACGGACCCGCGGGTTTTGCCGAACGCTGTGGCCAACAGCGCCTTTTGCTGCTCAACATGCTTGGCCATGTAGCCGGCCGCAGGTGAAGCCGAGGCGGCGCGCCCGGCGTACGCCAGTTTTTGCCCTTCGGCCATGTTTTCCAGCAGGTTGTGCTGGATCTGGAACCAGGGACCCTGGTTTTGCGGCTCGTCCTGACACCACATCAACTCGGCGGCATTCTCGTACTTGCGCATCTCGGCTGCGAACGCCTTGTGCGGGAACGGATAGAGTTGCTCCAGGCGAATAATCGCCATGTCGTCGCACTTTTTCTCGCGCCGCGCCGTCGCCAAATCATAGTAGACGCGCCCGGAACAGGCGATTACACGCTTGACATCCTTCGGCTTGATGGTCTTGTCGGTTTCGCCGATGACGGTTTCGAACTGGCCGCGCGCGAGATCGGACAGGTCTGAAATCGCTTCTTTGTGGCGCAACAGCGACTTCGGCGTGAAGATCACCAGCGGCTTCCTGAACAGGCGCACCATCTGGCGTCGCAGCAAATGAAAAATCTGCGCCGGCGTCGAAGGTTGCACGACCTGGATATTGTGGTCGGCGCACAGTTGCAGGAACCGTTCGATGCGCGCCGAGGAATGCTCCGGCCCTTGGCCCTCGTAGCCATGCGGCAGCATCAGGGTGAGTCCGCAGGCGCGGCCCCATTTGACCTCGCCGGAGGTGATGAACTGGTCGATCACGACTTGCGCGCCATTGGCGAAATCGCCGAATTGGCCCTCCCAGATCACCAGGGTGTTCGGCTCCGAGGCGGCATAGCCGTATTCGAATCCCATCACCGCCTCTTCGGACAGCACCGAGTCGATCACGTTGAATGGCGCCTGCTTGTCCGAGATGTTGGCCAAGGGCACATAGGAGCCGGAGTCCCACTTCTCGCGATTCTGGTCATGCAGCACGGCATGGCGGTGGGTGAAGGTGCCGCGGCCGCTGTCCTGGCCGGTCAGGCGCACGGCATAGCCCGACGCGACCAGCGAAGCGTAAGCCAGGTGCTCGCCCATGCCCCAGTCGAGCGGGGCCTCGCCGCGCGCCATCTTGCGCCGGTTGGTCATCAAGGTCTCGACCAAGGGATGGAGCTTGAAGCTCTCGGGAATGGACGTAATGCGTTCGCCCAGTCGCTTGATTTCCGCCAGCGGCAGCGCCGTATCGGCGGCATCGGTCCATTTCTTGTTGAGGAACGGTACCCAGTCCACCGCGTACTTGCTCTTGAAGTCGGACAGTACGTATTCGACGGTCGACTTGCCCTCGTCCATCAGGTCGCGGAAGTCCTTCGCCATCTGGTCCGGCCGACCGGCCGGCAGAACCCCTTGCGCGACCAGTTTGTCGCCATACAGCTTGCGCGTGCCCGGATGCTGGCCGATGCGCTTGTACATCAGGGGCTGGGTCAGGGCCGGGGTGTCCTGCTCGTTGTGGCCGAGCTTGCGGAAACAGATGATGTCGACGACGATGTCCTTCTTGAACTCGGTGCGGAAATCCATCGCGATCTGGGTGGCGAACACTACCGCTTCGGGATCGTCGCCGTTGATGTGCAGCACCGGCGCCTCGATCATCTTGACCACGTCCGAGCAATACAGGGTCGAGCGCGAATCGCGCGGGTCGGAGGTGGTGAAACCGATCTGGTTGTTGATCACCAGATGTACCGTGCCATGGGTGCCGTAGCCGCGCGTCTGCGCCAGGTTGAGCGTTTCCATGACCACGCCCTGGCCGGCGAACGCGGCATCGCCATGGACCAAGATGGGCAACACCTGCGAGCCGTCAAGGTCGCCGCGCCGGTCCATCCGCGCCTTGCACGAGCCTTCGACGACCGGATTGACGATTTCCAGATGCGAGGGGTTGAATGCCAGGCTCAGGTGCACCGGGCCGCCGGGCGTGGAAATATCGGACGAGAAGCCCTTGTGGTACTTGACGTCGCCGGCCGGCAAATCATCAAGATGCTTGCCCTCGAACTCCTCGAACAGGTCCTTCGGCATCTTGCCCAAGGTATTGACCAGGACGTTCAGGCGGCCGCGATGAGCCATGCCGATGACGATTTCCTGCACGCCCTTTTCACCGGCGCGCTGGATCAGTTCGTCGATCGAGGCGATGAAACTCTCGCCGCCTTCAAGGGAAAAGCGCTTCTGGCCGACGAACTTGGTATGCAGGTAGCGCTCCAGACCCTCGGCGGCGGTGACGCGCTCCATGATGTGGCGCTTCTTGTCGGCGTCGAACTTGGGCGTCGAGCGGGTGGTCTCCAAGCGTTGCTGCAGCCAGCGCTTCTGCGCCGGGTCGCTGATATACATGAACTCCGCGCCGATGGTGCCGCAATAGGTCTCGCGCAGGCCCTGGATGATCTCGCGCAGGCTCATCGACTCACGCCCGAAATAAAGCGATTGGGCGTTGAACGTGGTGTCCATGTCCGCTTCGGTCAGGTCGTAGAACGCCGGTTCGAGCTCCGGAATGGGCGCGCGCTCGGCGCGCTTGAGTGGGTCCAGGTCGGCCCAGCGGGTCCCGAGGAAACGGTAGGCGGCGATCAGTTGCTGGACGAATACCTGTTTGCGCGCGATCGACAGGTCGATGGTCGATCCGCCTTGCGGACGCAATGTGCCGTCCTTGGCACGCAGCGCGAACGACTCGACCACCGGGGCATGCGGCACGTCGCGACCACTGTCGACGCCGGCGCCGCCCGGCACCACCTGCAGCGCGTCGAAATAGGCACGCCAATTTTCCGGTACCGATCCGGGATTGTCGAGGTAGTTCTCGTAGAGTTCCTCCACGTAGGGGGCATTGCCGCCGAACAGGTAGGAATTGGTCTGCAACTGCTTCATCATGGCCTTCACCTTTTTCGAGTTTCTCGATGCAGTGCGGGAACCGTGGGCGGCACCGCCCCTTGTTCACCCTTCGCGACACGGCCTGACCGGATGGCGAAGTGCCGCGCGCAAGCGTGCGCGCGATCGATTTGTAAGCGGCTTGTTACATTCGAAAATCCAGCTTCAAATG
>JAYVST010000287.1:0-5454 GCA_043775255.1 Burkholderiales bacterium | reverse complement strand
AGCAGGTGCCCCTTGAGTTCGATGCGGACGGCTTCGTCGAGCGGGCGTACCGTCATCAGGGTGTCGACGAACAGGCGATAACCGCGCGGGGTGGGGATGCGTCCGGCCGAGGTGTGCGGGCTGGCGATGAATCCCAGATCCTCCAGGTCGGCCATCACGTTGCGGATCGTCGCCGGCGACAGGTCGAGCCCGGAGAATTTCGACAACGCCCGCGAACCTACCGGCTGGCCGTCGGCGATGTAGCGTTCGACCAGGGTCTTCAAGAGGGTGCGGGCGCGCCGGTCTAGCATGCGCGGGATTCTAGCGAATCTGGCACGCTAAACCGTTCACGCGGCGAGCGAAACCGAAAGTCGGGATCCGGGCACGATGATGCCGCCGCGGTTACCCGGTTCGACCCCGCCATAACGCGCGGCGTAGACCTGCGGCAAAGGGCGAGCCGAGGATGGCGCCATCCACAGGCGTAGAAGATGGCGTTGGCGCTCGGGTTCGGGCCAGTTTTCAAAATCGTTGCGCGAATGCAGTATCTGATGATTGTGCAGAAACTGCATGTCGCCTCGCTCGAACGCCATTTGCAGGTGGATCGCCGAATCATTGACGAGTTCGTCGATCAGATCCATGACCTCGAACTGCGCCCGTGTCAGGCGCGGTGCGGCGGGAAAGCGGCGTTGCGCTTCTTCGATATAGTGGCGCAGATAGATGCCGGAGAGTTTGCCGGTATGCCAGTTGAAAATCGGAATGTCGAACCAGGGCGCCATGTCCGCCGGCACCTCGCCGCGGCGGTCGGTGGAAAAAGGCAGGAACGCGGTCGGCGCCAGATTTGGGCGGCGCCGCCACATCTCGTTGTAGACCGTTACCGAACTGGCGAGAAATGATTCGCCGCCGCTTTTGGCCGTTTGCAAGCAGAGCAGGCCGACGATATCGGCGGAATCGGTGTGATATTCGAGACGCCGGTTGGTCTGGTAGAAGCGCGTGTTGCCGTCCTTGATGTCGGCGCCGACGTCCTTCACATGACCAAGCAGGTGGCCGCGTCCGTTAGAACTGCGCAGCGAGCCGAAATGGCGGCCAATGCCGAGATAGGCGATCGCGGCCGTGGCGATGTCATGGCGTTCGACCGGGAAGCCGCGCATCATCACGAACCCGCGCCCCTCCTGCAATTCATGCAGGGCCGCATCCAGCTTGGTGGCCAGATGGCGCAACGGAAAATTCTCAAGGTTTATCGCCTCCATCGGCGCGCCGGTTGCCTTGAAATACAGGACCGCAGATTCGATTTCGGCAATGTCGGCGTAGTCGAGGCGCCAGATCCAGTCGTCGCGGCGCGCCATGTCCGGGCCGAACCAGGCCGACGGGCCGGTGATCGCCCCCGCCGGCATAGGCGCAGGGGGCGCTCCCGGCGTAGGGGTTTTCTCTTGCGCCGTAGTCATGGTGTTTGCTTGCTGTGAACGAGCGATGGATCGTAAACTAATCGGGGCCAAAGGATATAGCCAATTTCGCGGGAGACAATATTGAGTAAACGACACATTGTGCACCTTCTGGCCGCCCAACTCGTGGCTTGTGTGGGCCTGGTGCCTGCGCCGGTGGCCGCGCAACCCTATCCAAATCGACCCATCACGCTGATCGCCCCCTATGCTGCGGGCGGCGACAGCGACGCCTCCGGACGCAATCTTGCGGCCATCGCCGCGAAGTACCTCGGCCAGTCGCTGGTGGTGCAGAACGTTGTCGGCGCCTCCGGCATGATCGGATCGCAACGGGTGCGTGGCAGCGCTGCCGACGGCTATACCCTGCTGATCGCGCGCGGCGGCTCGCAGGCGATCAGTCCGGCGCTTGATTCGAAAACGCCCTACAAGTGGAACGACTTCACTTTCATTTCGCTGCTGGATTTCAATCCGGTCGCATGTGTGGTCAAGGGTGATTCGCCGCATCGGAGCATCAAGGAACTGCTCGAGGTTCTCAAGTCGCAACCGGGCAAGCTCAACTACGCCACCGCCGGTCCCGGCACCACGCAGCACATGGCCGTTGAAGTGCTTCTTCGAACCGCCGGGCTGGCGTCGAATTCCGCCGAGCAGATCGGCTACAAGGGCGGCGGCGAGGCCACCGCCGCGGTGCTTTCCGGGCAGGTTCAGTTTCTCTGCAACAACCTGCCCACCCTGGGTGGCCAGCTCAAGGCCGGCACCATGCGCGGCCTCTTGACAACCACGTCCGAACGCCTCAGGGAGTATCCGGATATCCCTGCCGCGCGTGAACTCGGCTTCGCGCCGATGGAGCAGGTGATGGGCTGGAGCGGACTGTATGGTCCGCCCGGCCTGCCGCCGGAGGTGGTGGGCAAGTGGGTTGACGTGCTCAAGCAGGTGGCACAGGACCCCGACTGGATTCGCGGCAACGCGGGGTTCGGCGCGATTCCGGCGATCCGGTCACCGGCGGAGACCGAAAAATTCGCCCGCGAGCAATTCGAGCTCTACGAGAAGCTCGGCACCGCGCTCGGGTTGCGCAAATGACCCGTCTGCGGGCCTCCGGCAATAGCCGGACGGCGCGACCTATGCTGGAGTTTCGTCGGCGCTGCGTTGCGCCAGAAACCCGAATACTTCACTCAACCCGCGCAGGATATCCGGCGCGAAAGAGACATCGAACACCTCTTGTGGATTGAGGTACAAGCGTAAGCCCGTATGCCCGCTCGCCAGCACGAAGGTACCGACGCCGGCGAGTGGCATCGACTCGTCGAGAAAGAAGTCCTTGGTAGGGTCCGGCAGTCGCTTCTGGAACACCGCGGTCAGAACATGGGTGACTGCGGTTTCAGAAAGGACGATGTTTTGCGTATTGCCCTTGGCGTCGAGAAGGTTGACTTCGAGCCCCCTGGATTCCGGTATGCGGCGAGCGCTCTCTACTGCCACCGCATTGAATGAAGGTCTTTTCACGGTTCGGTCTTTTCGTCGAATAAAGGGGCGTCGCGCCATCAGCCCAGATCGGTGACCGCGCCGGTGGTGGCCGGTCCCACCAGCTTCACGTACTTGGCCATCAGGCCGCGCGTGTAACGCGGCGCGGGCGGCTTCCAGGCGGCACGCCGCCTGGCGATCACATCGGCCGAAACATTGAGCTCAAGCGAAAGGATGTGGGCGTCGATGGTGATGGAATCGCCTTCCTCGATCAAGGCGATGAGGCCGCCTTCATAGGCCTCCGGCGCGACGTGGCCTACCACCATGCCCCAGGTGGCGCCGGAGAAGCGCCCGTCGGTTATCAGGCCGACCGAGTCTCCCAGGCCCTGGCCGATCAAGGCGGACGTGGGCGCCAGCATTTCCTGCATGCCGGGGCCACCCTTGGGCCCCTCGTAGCGGATCACCAACACGTCGCCCGGCTTGATCTTGCCGGCGGTGATGGCTTGCATCGACTCGTTTTCGGAATTGAACACCCGCGCCGGGCCGGTGATCGACGGATTCTTGAGCCCCGTGATCTTGGCCACGCAGCCGTCCGGCGCCAGATTGCCCTTGAGGATGGCGAGGTGGCCCTGCGCGTACATCGGCTTGTCCCATGGCCGGATGACTTCGCCGTCCGGCGTCTTGCGCCATTGCGCCAGTTCCTGGGCAATGGTCTTGCCGGTGATGGTCATGCAGTCGCCGTGAAGGCAGCCGTGCAGGAGCAGCATGTTGAGCACCACGGGCACGCCGCCGGCGGTGTGCAGGTCGGTCATCATGTATTTACCGGAAGGTTTGAGGTCGCACAGAACCGGCGTTTTCCGGCGCACGCGCTCGAAGTCATCGATGGTCCATTCGACTTCGGCAGCGGCGGCAATGGCCAGGAAGTGCAGCACGCCGTTGGTGGAGCCGCCGGTGGCCATGATGAGGGACACCGCGTTCTCGATCGACCTGCGCGTGATGATGTCGCGCGGGCGGATGTTGTTGCGGATCGCCTCGACCAGCACGCGGGCGGACACTGCGGCGCTGTCGGCTTTTTCGCCGTCGGGATTGGCCATCGAGGAAGAACCGAGAAGACTCATGCCAAGCGCCTCGAACGACGACGACATGGTGTTGGCCGTGTACATGCCGCCGCAGGCGCCGTGGGTCGGGCAGGCGTTGCGCTCGATGCCGTCGTAGTCCTCTTTGGACATGCGACCGGCCGAAAAGGCGCCTACCGCCTCGAAGGCCGACACCACATTGACCGGCTGCGCTTTCCAGATGCCCGGCTTGATGGTGCCGCCATAGACGTAGATCGCGGGAATGTTCATGCGCGCCATGGCCATCATGCCGCCCGGCATGTTCTTGTCGCAGGCGCCCACGACCAGGGCGCCGTCCATCATCTGGCCATTGACCGCAGTTTCGATCGCGTCGGCGATCACCTCGCGCGAGATCAGCGAATACTTCATGCCTTCGGTGCCCATGCCGATGCCGTCGGTGACCGTCGGTACGCCGAATACTTGCGGCATGGCGCCGCTTTGCTTGAGCGCGACCATGGCGCGGTCGACCAGCGGCTGGATGCCCGCGTTGCAGGGGTTCATGTTGGAATAGCCGTTGGCCACCCCGACAATCGGTTTGTCGAAGTCGGCGTCGGTGAAGCCCACCGCGCGCAGCATCGCGCGATTGGGGCTGCGGTTGACGCCGCCGGTGATGGCCCTCGAGCGCCAGTTCAAAGGATTGTTTTCGGCCATGGTGTGGTCTCCGGAGAAGGGTGGGCGGCGCATGTATCGTGCCGCATGTGCCGCGCCCGTGGGCAAAGCGGCACGCGAATGCGTATTGGCGCAATTTACGTGAGACCCAATCAAACTTCCAATACATTAAAATTCACTTATTGATATCAAGAAGGTATTGATGTGGATTTACGCCAACTGCGTCAGTTCGTGGCCGTCGCCGAGCACCTGCACTTCGGCCGCGCGGCGCTCGCGCTGGCAATGGCCCAGCCGCCGCTGTCGCGGGCGATCATGACGTTCGAGGACGAACTCGGCGTGCCCCTGTTTGAACGCAGCCGGCGCCGTGTCGCGCTGACCGACGCGGGGCGGGCCTTGCTGCCAGAGGCGCGTACGCTCTTGGCCGGCGCCGCGCGTCTGGCCGACACCGCGCGCGCCGCCGCCGCCGGGGCGCAAGGCGAAATAGCGCTTTCGTTCGTATCGATCGTCGACTATTCGTTTCTGCCTGGTCTGCTGCGCAGGTTTCTTGGCGCCTACCCCGGCGTGCGGGTACGCTTGCACGAGGCGACCACGGACGTGCAACTGGAACGCCTGGCGACGCGGCAGGTGGACGCCGGCATTCTCCTCGGTCCGCCGGGCGACACGCTGCGCGCGGCGGGCGGTGCGGTTGCGCTGGAGTATCGGGCATTGCAGGAAGAAGCCCTGGTGCTGGCGCTGCCGGCCACACGCGCGCGCGCGCGGACCGGTAGCGGCATCGCCCTCGAACGATTCGCCGACGAGCCGTTCATCAGCATTCCGCGCCTGGTCGCCCCGCGTTTGTACGACGCCATCATCGGCGCCTGCGC
>JAYVST010000286.1:0-6542 GCA_043775255.1 Burkholderiales bacterium | reverse complement strand
CACCGGCGCCTGCGCCGCGTTGCGCTGGAGCGACTATGGGTCGCGCTACATGTGTGGCGCCGTGGCCATGCCGCGCGCGGTGCTGCCGCGCTGGCTGCGAATGTTTGCCCCGCTCCTGCCCGGCCTGGCCAGACGCTGGATTTCCGCCGGCAGCGGCTGCGATGCGACCCTGGCGGTCACCGCAGTCAGGACGGTCGTGCCGGACATGCCGGTCACGCCGGACACGGCCGACAACGCTGACAAGCCGTCAGGCCGTTAGCGCGTCTTCCAGCTTGCACGGCGCTTGTTGACAAAGGCATCCACGCCTTCGATGCCGTCGGCGTCCTGCAGGTTGCAGGTCATGGTGCGTCCGGCGAGTTCGTATGCCTCGGTCAGGCCCATGTCGACCTGCCGATAAAAAGCCGTCTTGCCCATCGCGATGGCCGCGCCGCTCTTGGCGCAGATCGCGTCGGTCAGCTTCCTGATTTCCGCGTCGAGCGCCTCGGCCGGCACCACTCGGTTGACAAGCCCCCAGGCGCGCGCGGTGTCAGCGTCGATCAGGTCGCCGGTAACCAGCATTTCCATGGCGCGCTTGCGGTTGATGTTGCGCGCCACGCCAACCGCTGGAGTCGAGCAGAACAGGCCGTTGTGGATACCGGAGAGGGCGAACTTCGCCTCCGGGACCGCGACGGCCAGGTCGCACATCGACACCAGCTGACAGCCCGCCGCCGCAGCCACGCCATGCACGCGCGCGATCACCGGTTGCGGCAGGTCGACGATGGCCTGCATCATCGCGGCGCAGTCGTCGAACAGCTTTTGCTGCCAGACGGCATCCGGATGGGCGTGGATTTCCTTCATGTCGTGACCGGCACAAAAGCCGCGCCCGGCCCCGGCGACTACCACCGCGCGCACGGCAGGCTCGGCGCCGATCGCCTGCAACTCGGCCGTCAGCGCGGCGATCATCGCAGAGGACAGGGGATTGAGGCGATCGCCGCGATTCAGGGTCAGGGTTGCAACGCCAGCGCGGTCGGCGCGCAGGACGAAGGCTTGTTCGAGACTACTGGTGGACGTCGGTGCGTTCATGCGATTCTCCGGTTCATTCGATGGCGGCGACGGATTTGGCCTGCTCGCGCAAGACGAATTTCTGGATCTTGCCGGTGGAGGTCTTGGGCAACACGCCGAATATCACCCTGCGCGGCGTCTTGAAGCCGGCCAGTGCGGCGCGGCAATGCGCGATCAGGTCTGCTTCGGTCACGCCCGCCCCTTCCTTCAGTTCGACGAACGCGCAGGGCGTTTCGCCCCATTTTGGATCGGGCGTGGCCACCACCGCGCAGGCCAGCACGGCCGGGTGGCTGTAGATCGCATCTTCGACTTCAATCGATGAAATGTTCTCGCCGCCGGAAATGATCACGTCCTTGCTGCGGTCGCGGATCTTGACGTAGCCGTCGGGATAGGCCACCGCGAGATCACCGGTGTGGAACCAGCCGCCGGCAAAAGCTTCAACGGTTGCCTTTTCGTTCTTGAGGTAGCCCTTCATGGCGATGTTGCCGCGGAACATGATCTCGCCCATGGTCTGGCCGTCCTTGGGCACCGGCTGCATGGTCGCCGGATCGAGCACTTCGACCGCCTCCTGCAGGGTATAGGGCACGCCCTGGCGCCCCATCAGGGCGGCGCGTTCGCCGATGCCAAGCCCGGCCCATTCCGGCTGTTTCGCGCACACCGCAGCCGGGCCATAGACCTCGGTAAGCCCGTAGACATGGGTCAGGTCGAAGCCGATGCGCTCCATGCCCTCGATCATCGCCGCCGGCGGCGGCGCGCCTGCCACCATCGCACTCACCTTGTGGCTGATGCCTTCGCGCAAGTGCGCGGGCGCGTTGATGATGGTGCTCTGGACGATCGGCGCGCCGCAATAATGCGTCACCTTGTGCACGCGAATGGCGTCGAGCATCGCCTTCGCCTCGACCCGGCGCAGGCAGACGTTGACCCCGGCGATTTCCGCCAAGGTCCAGGGAAAGCACCAACCGTTGCAGTGGAACATCGGCAGGGTCCACAGGTAAGTGGCGAAATGCGGCATGCCCCAGACCACGATGTTCGAGGTGGCATTGAGATAGGCGCCGCGATGATGTGTGACCACGCCCTTGGGATTGCCGGTGGTGCCGGAGGTATAGCCGAGCGCGATCGCCTCCCACTCGTCGGCAGGCCGGCGCCAGGCGTGGTCGGCGTCGCCGCCGGCGATGAAGGCTTCGTACTCCACGCTGCCGATGCGCCCGCCCTCCCCCTGGTATTCGGGGTCGTCGATATCGATCACCAGGGGCTTGACCTGCGCCTTCGCGAGCGCCGCCTGCATCACCGCGGAAAATTCGCGGTCCACCAGAACCACCTTCGATTCGCTGTGGTCGAGCATGAAGGCGATCGCCGCGGCATCGAGCCGGATGTTGAGCGCGTTGATGACCGCACCGGTCATCGGAATGCCGAAATGCGCTTCCACCATCGGCGGAATGTTGGGCAGCATCACCGCTACCGTGTCGCCCGGACCGACGCCGTATCCGGTCAACGCCGACGCCAGGCGCCGGCAGCGCGCGTAGGTTTCGCCCCAGGTGCGGGTCAGGCCGCCGTGAATCACCGCAGACCGCGCGGGATAGACCGCCGCCGTTCTGGCGATGAACGACAGGGGCGTCAACGGCACATGGTTGGCCGGCGTTCTGGGAAGGCCCTGCTCATAAATGCTGGTCATGTCGATCCGACGCCCTTTGTCAGTATGATGGCGATTGTAATGAACAACGCCGCGCCGCAACGCGCCATGCGCAACGGAGCGCTGCGCGTGACCCCCTCCTTCCTGCATCCGACGCTGCCGCGCACTGCGGTGCGCTTCGCCGTTGCCGCCGCCGGCTCGCTGGTGGTGCATGCCCTGTTTGTCAGCGGCGTCATGCGCGGGCTGGCCGACGTGTTCAACTGGAGAAGCAACGCCGATCCGGTGCCGCTCACAGTACGTGCGCGCATTGCCGAGGCGCCGCCGACACCGCTGCCGGCACCTGCGCTCACCCCGGCTCGGCCGCGCAAGGTGAAGGACAAGCCCCAGCCGCGACGCGCAACGCCAAGCGCGCCGGTTGCGCCGACGCAACCCGATCCACCCGCCATGCCGACGGCGCAGGCCCCGGAAGCCGCGCCTGGCGCAGCGCAACCGGAAGCACCGGTCAGGGAGGCCGAGCCGGCGCCGGCAGCGACACCGCCGCCACCGCCGACGCCTGCGCCGGCCGCGAACAAGCCGCAGCGCGTAGTTCCACTGCCCGCCCGCGCCACCATCGCGCTGGAGCTGACACTGGAGTCGAACAACTACAAGGTATGGGCGACCCAACAATGGGAAATGGCCGACGGGCGCTACCGCGTGACCCTGGTGGCCGAGGCGAAGGCCCTGTTCTTCACGCTCGGTTCAATCGTTCTGGAAAGCAGCGGCGTGGTATCCGACGACGGCCTGCGCCCCGAGCGCTACGTCGACGAGCGCAACAAGCGGCGCACCACGGTGGACTTCTCCGCGAATGAAAAATCGGCGCAGGTGGAAGAAGCCAACGGCAACCGCAAGACCGTGGCGCTGGCCGGTCAGGCGGCAGACATCATGAGCCTGACCTACGACCTGGCCTTCAATCCGGACATCAACATCGGCACCCCGTTCACGCTTACCAATCGCGACAACGTGGAGGAAATCCGCCTGGTTGCAAGGCGGGAGGAAGTGCTCACCGGCGATGCGGGTAGCGTACGCACCCGCTTCTACGATTTTCGCCGCCCCGACGGCAGCGGCGGCATCCAGGTCTGGCTGGCCCCCGAATTCGGCTGGCTGCCGGCCAAGATCCGCATCCTGGGTCGCGATGGCGCGCTGACGATGGTTTCCACACGCTATGACTTGAACCCTGCCGGCAGCAGGTAAAATTGCGTTTTGCAGCGCAGCATCGACATGCTGCGCGGCGCATGTCCATTGTCAGATCCGCCATGTCCCAATCCGAATTGAAGAAGAGCTTCGAACCTGCCGCCATCGAGGCCAAGTGGTACCCCCTGTGGGAGCAAGCCGGCTACTTCCGCGCCGGCACAAAAAGCGCTGCCGATGCGCCGGACACACCGGCATTTTCGATCCAGCTGCCGCCACCCAACGTGACCGGCACGCTGCACATGGGTCATGCGTTCAACCAGACGGTAATGGACGCGCTCACACGCTATCACCGCATGCTGGGGGCCGCGACGCTCTGGCTGCCCGGCACCGATCATGCGGGAATCGCCACGCAGATCGTGGTTGAACGCCAACTCGAAGCGCAAAAGGTGTCGCGCCACGACCTCGGACGCGAACGATTCGTCGAAAAGGTATGGGAGTGGAAGGAGCAGTCGGGCGGCGCCATCACCCGCCAGATGCGCCGCCTGGGCGACTCCTGCGACTGGAGCCGCGAATACTTCACCATGGACGCCAAACTGTCCAAGGTGGTGGTCGAAGTGTTCGTGCGCCTGTTCGAACAAGGCCTGATTTACCGCGGCAAACGCCTGGTCAACTGGGACCCGGTGCTGGGTACCGCCGTCTCAGACCTCGAGGTGCTGAGCGAAGAGGAGGATGGCAGCCTGTGGCATATCCGCTATCCCTTGAGCGACGGTTCCGGGCACTTAGTCGTGGCCACCACGCGGCCCGAGACCATGCTGGGCGACGTGGCGGTGATGGTGCATCCGGAAGACGAGCGTTATCGCCATCTGGTGGGAAAGAGCGTAACGCTGCCGCTCTGCGGACGGGAAATCCCGGTGATCGCCGATGACTATGTGGATCGCGCCTTCGGCACCGGCTGCGTCAAGGTGACGCCGGCGCATGATTTCAACGACTACGCCGTTGGCCTGCGTCATCATCTGCGACAGGTCGAAATCCTGACGCTGGACGCGAAAATCTCGCAAAATGCGCCGCCGGCCTACCGGGGCCTGGACCGCTTCGCCGCGCGCAAGGCGGTGGTGGCCGACCTCGAAGCGCAGGGTCTGCTGGAGTCGGTCAAGGCGCACAAGCTGATGGTGCCGCGCGGCGACCGTTCCAATGCGGTGATCGAGCCAATGCTCACCGACCAGTGGTTCGTCGCCATGAGCAAGGCGGGCCCGTCCGGAAAGAGCATCACGCGGACATCGCTCGATGCGGTGGCCGAGGGCTCGGTGAAGTTCTTCCCCGAAAACTGGACTACCACCTACAACCAGTGGCTGGAAAACATCCAGGACTGGTGCATTTCGCGCCAGCTGTGGTGGGGCCACCGGATTCCCGCCTGGTATGGCGACGGCGGCCGCATTTTCGTCGGCCGCGACGAGGCCGAGGTTCGTGCGCAGGCGGCAGCCGCAGGCTATGGCGGCGCCCTGCGGCGCGACGAAGACGTGCTCGATACCTGGTTTTCCTCCGCCCTGGTGTGCTTCTCGACCCTCGGCTGGCCCGACCCGCAACCCGAGGACAGTGAAGCCTTCGACCTCTACCTGCCATCTTCGGTGCTGGTGACCGGCTTCGACATCATCTTCTTCTGGGTGGCGCGGATGATCATGATGACCACCCATTTCACCGGTCAGGTGCCGTTCAAACACGTGTACGTGCATGGTTTGATCCGCGACGCCGAAGGCCAGAAGATGAGCAAGTCAAAGGGCAATACCTTGGACCCGGTCGATCTGATCGACGGCATCTCGCTCGAAGACCTGTTGGCCAAGCGCACTGCGGGGCTGATGAATCCGAAGCAGGCGGAGTCGATCGGCAGGAAGACGCGCAAGGAATACCCCGCAGGCATTCCCGCCTTCGGTACCGATGCACTGCGATTCACCATGGCAGCCTATGCGACCCTCGGGCGCAACATCAACTTCGACCTCAAGCGTTGCGAGGGCTACCGCAACTTCTGCAACAAGCTGTGGAACGCCACGCGCTTCGTGTTGATGAACTGCGAAGGGCGCGATGTCGGGCTCGATGACTCACTGCCGGCCACCCTGTCGTCTCCCGACAAGTGGATCATCGGCGAATTGCAGCGCACCGAAGCCCAGGTCGCCGCGGGATTCAATGACTATCGCCTCGATAACGTCGCCACCGCGCTCTATCGTTTTGTCTGGGATGAATATTGCGACTGGTATGTCGAGCTGGCCAAGACCCAGCTGGCGCATCCGGATGAAGCCGTGCAGCGCGGCACGCGTCGCACGCTGCTCCGCGTACTCGAAGCGACGCTACGCCTGGCGCACCCGGTGATTCCGTTCATCACCGAGGAATTGTGGCATTCCGTCAAGGCGCTGGCCGGCAAGGACGGCGAGAGCATTTGCGTCGCCCCCTATCCGCAGGCACAGGCAGAGCGGATCGACGCGGCTGCGGATGCGGAAATCGCCGCCTTGAAAGAGGTGATCGACGCCGTGCGCAACCTGCGCGGAGAGTCGGGCGTCTCGCCGGCCGCGAAAATGGCCCTGATCGTCGTCGGCGATACCGCGCTGGCGGTGCGCAACGCCGCGTACCTGCAGTCCATCGCGCGGTTGACCGAGGTGCGCGTGGTCGAGACCTTGCCTGCAGGCCCCGCGCCGTCGGCGGTGTCGGGCAA
>JAYVST010000285.1:0-3558 GCA_043775255.1 Burkholderiales bacterium | reverse complement strand
TCGGCATCGGCATCCGACTGCGCAGGAGAAAAAGCGAAACACATTTCGCCGCGCACCAGGCGTTCGAACAGTTCGCGTTTTTGCGCTGCGCTGCCCAGGCGCAGCACGACCTCGAAGCCAAAGCCGATCGCCGAATCCAGGATCGACGCGGCCACAAGCGACGTGCGCCCGAGTTCTTCAAGCATCAGAACCGCATCGACCGTGCCCCCGCCCACCCCGCCGTCCGCCAGCGGCACCGGCAGCGCGGTCAAGCCGAGCACCGCCATTCTGGGCAGCAGGTCGCGGTGCGGCGGCGCGTCGCTGGTGTCGATCTCGCGCAGATAAGCGGGCGCGAGTTCCCGGGCCGCGAATGTGCGCACCGTCTCGCGCAGCATGGCCTGCTCGTCGCTTGGGCGAAACCTCATCTGCGGTCGACCAAGCGCGTGGCCTTGGAATCGCGCGCCGGATCGTAGATGTCGGCGGCGACGGTGAACTCCACGCGCGGACGCACCCGCACCGCGCCCTGCGCAGCGTCGATCACCGCCTGCGCCAGCGTTTCACGGTCGCTGCGCGGGCTGGCCACGCGCACGATCATTTCGTCCATCGAAAACGGGTCCTTGGCATCCTGCCGCGCCAGCACCACCTGGTACTCGTCCACGCCCGGCACTGCGCGCACCGCCTCCAGCAGCGCGGTGGGGTTGATCAGCATGCCCTTGACCTTGAGCAGGTCCTTGGTGCGCACGATCGGCGGCACCACGCGGTCGCCGCCGCGCCCGCAGTGCGGGCAAGCCCGGTGATCGAGGCTGACGATGTCGCCCACCAGATAGCGGACCAGCGTGGTGCCGCGCCGGTTGAGGTGGGTGATGGCGAGCGCGCCGCGTTCGCCGTCGGCCAGCCGGCGGCCGGTTTGCGGATCGACCACCTCATGGAAAATCACTTCGGGCGCCGGGTTGTGCCAGTCGCCGTCTTCATGGCACTGGGCCAGCCCGCCGGATTCGGTCGAGCCATAACGGTCGAAGATCACCGGTTTCTTCGCGCCCATGTCGCGCAGGCGCCGGCGCATGTCTTCGCGCATGGCCGGCGAGCTGGCTTCGCCGGTGACGCCGCACATGCGCACGCTGGTGAAATCGGCGCCCATTTCCGCCGCGCGCATGATCACCCGGCGCACGAAGCTGGTCACGCCCCACAGCACGGTGGCGCGATGGCGCTCGACCAGTCGCACGGCATCGTCGAGCGGCCGATGCACGCCGAAGTCGCCGTGCGGCGCGCCGGTCAGGGCGCCTACCACCGCTGCGCCCGAGGCATAGGCGTTGGGAGCGGAACGCGAAAACGCACCCATCGCCGCCTGGGTCAGCGGAAACAGGTTGGCCAGGATGTCGCGGTCGTTGATGCCGGAAATCTCCGCCACTCGGCGCGCCTGCAGCAGATAGGCGTGATAGTCGTGCGTGGTCACATACAGCGGCGTCGGTTCGCCCGTGCTGCCGGTGGTGTAGTTGACCTCCCACAGCGCGCGCTCGTGCAGCGGTAGGTCCGGGCAGTGCAGGCGGAACGCCTCCGGGTCGCCCATCAGGTCCTGCTTGGGCGTCAGCGGTAGGCGTTCGAGATCGTCGATGGTGAGAATGCCGGCCGGATCGATGCCGGCTTCCATCCAGCGGCGTTTGTAGTAGCTGTGGCCGCGCGCGCACAGGGCAATCTGGCGCGCCAGCAGCTCGTTTTGCACGCGGCGGATCTCGGCCGCCGATTGGTGCAACAGATCGGTCATCGGTTCAAGGCCTGTCGGGTTTCATCGACTATGCGACGCAACAGGTCTGCCGCACCGGGAATGTCGCGGATCGCGCCGGCCGCCTGGCCGGTGGGAAAGTTGGCGATATCGACGCGGCCATTGTCCTTGGCCGGCGCCACCAGCGATTCGACGCGAATGCGCTGCCACGGCATCGGCATGATTTCCGCATCGCGGCCCTTCCAGCGGTCGGTGTACTCGTTGCGCAGCACCCGGCTCGGCTTGCCGGTGTAGGAACGCGACACCACCGTGCCTTCCTCATCGACTTCGAGGATCCTGCGCTTGTGGTTTTCGTGCGCGGTGGCCTCAAGCGTGGCGATGAAGCGGGTGCCGATCCACGCGCCCTGGGCGCCCAGCATCAGCCCGGCGGCGACGCCGCGACCGTCGCCGATACCGCCGGCGGCTAACACCGGCACGCGCACCGCGTCGACCACCGCCGGCACCAGCACCATGGTGGTGACGGTGCCGACATGGCCACCCGCTTCCATCCCCTGCGCGACGATGACATCGACCTCCATCTCGTTCAAGCGGTGCGCCTGGCGCACGCTGCCAACGATCGACATCACCTTGGTGCCGGCCCGGTGGCACGCTTCGACCAGCCAGGCCGGCGTGCCCAGGCCTGCCACCAGCAGCGGCACCTTTTCCCGCAACGTGACTTCCAATTGAGCGCGTGCCAGGTCCAGCGTGAGCGGCGGCGGCGGCTTGCCCACGAGACCCGCGACACGCGGCAGAAGGTCGCGCAGGAAATCGGGAAACGGCGGCACCTCGCGCGCCGCGAGGTCCGGGGTCAGGTCGCCGGGCACCAGCAGGTCCACGCCGAACGGCCGGTCGGTAATGCGGCGCACGGCGCGGATCTCCTCGCGCAGCTGGTCGGGGGTGCAGAACGTCGCCCCCAGCACGCCCAGCCCGCCGGCCGCGGAAACCGCGCCCGCCAGCGGCGCCATCGTCACCCCGCCCATGCCGGCACAGAAGATCGGATAGTCGATGCCGAACAGATCGCAAATCGGTGTGCGCAGGTTCATGTGGTTTCTTCTCCCCTTCCGGATCGAACGCAGTGACCCGCATGCGTGGCGCGAGCCATGCCTTCGCGATCGTTCGGGATCGTGCAGTTTGGTGTCGCCCGATCTTACCGGATGAGCCATGTGGCGGACCCGGACGAAACCACTCATGTACTATCGTGTTGGCAGCGCATGCCCCCGCAAGAGGGCGATGGCACTGCGAATCGATCATCCGCCGCGACGCCCATCGCGTTATGGCGAACCAGGAGCTCCCCTGTGAATTCGATGCTACCTGCTGTCTTGCTCGGCATCGCCGCCGCCTGCGCCTTGGCCCCTGCCGGGGCCCAGACCTTCCCGACCCGGCCGGTGCGTCTGATCGTGCCCTTCCCGTCCGGCGGCCCGGCCGACATGCTGGCCCGCCTGCTTTCGGAAAAGCTGACCGACCGCTGGGGCCAGGGCGTGGTGGTGGAGAGTATTTCCGGCGCCGCCGGCAACATCGGCGCGGACCACGTGGCGCGCGCCGTCGGCGACGGCCATGTGCTGCTGCTCAATGCCTCCAGCCACGTGATCAACGGCATCCTCTATTCAAAGCTGCCCTACGACCCGTTCAAGGACTTCACGCCCATCACCCAGGTGGCGTCCTACCAGCACATGTTCGTGGTGCACCCCGGCATGCCGGTGAAGACCGTGCGCGAATTCGTGGCCCTGGCCAAATCGAAACCGGGCCAGTTGACCGTCGGCAATTCAGGGCCGGGAACGCCCGGGCATCTGGCGGCCGAGCTGTTCAAGATCACCGCCTCG
>JAYVST010000284.1:0-1545 GCA_043775255.1 Burkholderiales bacterium | reverse complement strand
GGGATCGGTCGGCGCCCGGTCGGCAAGGGCGCGGAAAACAGTTCGACGCTGTCACGTCCGAGCGTGGCGATGCCCGGCGCGCCCATCAGCGCCAGATTGCGGTCGACCTCGGACTTGAGGATGCCCAGCGCATGCAGCACGCCGGCCTCGCCGCCAGCGGCCACGCCGTACATCGCGGCGCGCCCGCACAACACCAGATCGGCGCCCATTGCATGGGCCTTGAGAATGTCGCCGCCACGCCGAAATCCGCTGTCGACCACCACCACCAGGCGGTGATCGACCGCTTCGACGATCTGCGGCAGCACCTCCATCGGCGAAACCGCGCAATCCAGCTGGCGGCCGCCGTGGTTGGATACGACAATCCCGTCCAGCCCGCAGGCGACAGCGGCCTTCGCGTCTTCCGGGTGCAGCACACCCTTGATCAAGAGCGGGCGCTGCCATTGATCGCGCAGCCAGCGCATGAAGGCCCAGTCGATGCGATCGCCCCCGGAGCGCATGTTCGGATTTGCGGATGCCAGCATGCTGGGGCGATCGGCCATCGCCGAATTCTCCAGCCGCGGAACCCCGGTCGAAGCGAGGGTCCTGCCGAGCACGCTGCAAAGCCAGCGCGGATGCATGAGGCCGTCGAGCGCCAACCTGGGCCCCAGGCGCAGCGGCAGCGAAAAGCCGTTGCGCTGATTGTTCTCGCGGTTGGACCCGACCTGCACATCGATGGTGACCACCAGCGCAGCATAGCCCGCGTCAAAGGCGCGTTTGGCGAAGCGCGCGGCACGCTCGCGATCCGACGGCATGTAGACCTGCATCCACTTGACGCTGTCGCAGGAGCGCGCCACCGTTTCCAGCGGCACCGTCGCCATGTTGGACAGAACGAAGGGCACGTTCATGCGCGCCGCCGCGCGCGCCATCGCGATGTCTGCCTCGAAGCAAGCGATGCCGCCAATGCCCATCGGCGCGATGCCGAACGGGCTGTCGAAGCGATGCCCGAAGATGGTCACATCCTGCGGCCGGGACGACACGTCGACCAAGCCGCGCGGCTTGAAGCGAATGCGGTCGAACACCTCGCGGTTGTTGCTGCGCGTGCGTTCGTCCTCGACGCCGCCGGCGATGAAGCCGAACACGCTGTGCGGCAGGCGCTTTTGCGCGATGCGTTCGAGGTCGTGGATGTTGAGGGCGTTGCGGTAACTCATGGCGTCCGGTCTCTCTTAGTCGAGGTAGCGCACGCCGCCGCGCGCCTTGGTTTCGGCTTCGCTCCAGAACTGCATGGACTTGGCCTTGCGCAGCATCGCGTCCATCGCGGCCTCCTTCTTGGACACCAGTGCCAGGCGCGCCGCCACGTGCGCCGCATCGGCTTGCGGCACCACCACCACGCCGTCGCGGTCGCCGATGATGATGTCGCCGGGCGCGACAGCGATGCCGCCGACCGACACCCGCGTATTGATCTCGCCCGGGCCGTGCTTGAAGCCGGAGTTGGGCGCGAGGCCGCGCGCGAAGATCGGCAGGCCCACATCGAGCAGGCCGACGATGTCGCGCACCAGGCCGTCGCAC
>JAYVST010000283.1:0-2399 GCA_043775255.1 Burkholderiales bacterium | reverse complement strand
CGGCGCGCCGATCACCAGCGCGCGATGCCCGCGGGCGTCGTTCGGATGCTTGCGAAACTGCGTGAGCTTGAGTTTTCTTACCACGGGGCTGATCAGGCTTAAGCGGCGCTGATTGCCATTCACCGTCTTGATCAGCATTTCCCAGGGGTAGGCGGCCGCCGCGGTGTCTACGTCGAGTACCAACGCGCGCCCGGCGTCGGCATCCTCTTTCAGGTCGTTGGGCACGAGCAGTTCGAACAGCAGCTCGCCAATGGCGTCGCTGTTGCCGGTGGAGGCTTCGCCGTCGCGCACCAGGCGGTCGATCAGCGAGCGCTGAGTGGCCTGCTCCAGCACCTGGCTTCTGGCACGGTCGGTCGCCAGCGAGAAAACCAGCTCGCGATGCTGGTTCTCGGTGATCGATATGAACTGCGGCCAGCCGCCGACATCCGGCTTGAGGCGATTGCGCTCATACACCATGCCTTTTCGCGCCAGCTTCTTTTCGACCTGCAACGCCGGCCGGTCCTTGGCCACCATGAGCGCCGCGCGCAGCGCCTCGATGGCCATGTTCTCGTAGTAGTCGACGAACGTGAGGCCGACAAAGCGCGCGTCCGGACGCAGTTGTGCCTGCGCCAGCCTTGCATTCGCGTCTTGCACCGCGAACATGATGGCCTGGACCGAATTGGCCACGCTGATATTGGAGGCGCCGGTGCCGATCAGGAGCGAGGCAACGGACAGTTCGAGCGGCTTGCCCTCGGAAGCGCTGCGCTGGGCCTCGCGCTGCGCATAGCGCACCAGCGCCGCGGCCACGGTGCCCTGCAGGTTGGCCGGGGTGAGCTCGCCGACTTCGCCCAAGCCGACAATGATGGCGCGTTCCGGCCGCACCCTGACGCCGGTGCCGCTGTCGTCCTGCGGCGGCAGGAACGAGTCGGAGGTGCCCAGCGGGCCGGGGTAGACCTCTAAGCGGATCGCCTCCGAAAGACGCTGCTTGAAGACCCCATCGAGAAATTTTTCCGCGCTGTACAAGCCGGTGCCGGCCTGGTGACCAAGCATGACCGGATCGTCGATGTAGCGCAGGTTGGCATGCAAGACCTTGACCGCGACCGCAGGCAGGTGCCGCTCGGCGCGTTTCACGCGCGGCCAGGCGCCGAGGGCGGCATCGACCAGTTCTTCTTCGGTGGCCGGAAAGCGCGCAATGGCGAAACCGTAGCGGGAGCGTGCGTCCGGCGCTACGGCGCTGCCGTCGGCGCTGCGAAAAAAGCCGCGCTTGGGCGGCGTGGTCGCCAGATTGAGGGTTGTGCCATCGCGCAACAACTGCACGTAGCCGATGAAGGCGTCTTCAGCGTCGGCCAAATCGCCGTGGGCGGCATCTACATACCATTCGGATGTTTTCACATCGGGGATGCGCCCTGCTTTCCAGGTGACGCGGCCGTCGCCTTCGGCCACACACTCGAACTCGAACGCGCCGTCGACTTGTGCGGCGCGCACCGGGGTTTCGCGCGCGCAGCCATGCACGATGTGGATGCGGTCGGCGTACGGCTTCAAGTCCTGTTGTGCCAGCTTGCGCTGGAACGCGCGCGCCGAATCCAGCACCGCCTGGGCCGGCGCGGTCCAGTCGCGGCGCATGATCGGGCGCGGGCTTTCGCCTGAAAAATCCATGTCGGGCCGCGCCTGGTCGATCGAAAGCAACGCCTCCCAGGCGGCCGCGTTGTACCAGTCCTGGGTCGCGTCTTCGGGGCAGGCCAGCAACTGCAGGAAGCCAGGAAAGCCGGCGGCCACCGAAAGGAATTCCTTCGGGCCGTGCACCAGATCGACCGCTTCGAGCATGTTGACAAAGGCGTCGCGCCCGGTCAGCACCGCTGCGGGCGCCATCGAGCCCTGGTTGGGCACGCCAAGCATGAGGATGCGCGCCTCCGGCATCGACATCATCCGCTCCCAGGTTTGCGGCGCCTGCCATTGCAGCGCGCGAGTGACCAGCCCGCCCATCGAATGCGCGACGATGCGCACCGGTTGCCGGCTCGATTTGCGCGCATCCAGGGCGGCCGTGACCACCCGATCGAGTTGTCGGGCGGCGTCTTCTATCGGCGCGCGCCAGTCGTAGGCGAACGGGATCACCTCGTGGGTGGCCGCCAGCGTCGCAAGCAGGCGGTCGTAGGCGCGGCCGATCAGCCCGTCGGGGGTCACACCGGCTTGTCCGAAAGCCAGTTTGGGAAAATCTCCGACCACGATGCGGCCCAGGCGGAGCCAGACCCGCACGTCGCCGGCCTTGAGATTGGAACCCATGATGCCGTTTAGAACCACCACCGCCGGGCGATCCGGCGTGGCCTCGCCACGCACGGCGCGCGCGCCACGGCCGACGGATTCGCCTGCGCTTTCGGTCAGGGTGAAGCCGGTGGGTGGCGGCTCCTTGAGCGCCTCGTTCA
>JAYVST010000282.1:0-3581 GCA_043775255.1 Burkholderiales bacterium | reverse complement strand
CCGAGGCGTTCCAGCGCCACGAACGCCATGCGCAATTGGGCTTCGGCATTTTCTACGGCCTGATCATCGCTTTGTTCCTCTACAACCTGGTGCTGTTTGTCTCGCTGCGCGACATCGCCTATCTCTGGTATGTCGTCTATGCCGGAACCTTCGGCCTGGCTCTGTTTTCACTCGATGGATTCGCGTTCGAACATCTCTGGCCGGAAAGCATCCGGTGGGCCAACCACGCCCTCGGCGCTTTCTTCTCGCTCGCCCTGATGTTCGGTGGATTGTTCGCACGCGCGTTTCTGGGCACCGCCAAACATGAGCCGCGCCTCGATGTTTTCATGTGCCTTGTCATCGGCGCTGCGGCGTTTCTGGTGTTGTGCTCCCTCACCGGCTGGCTGCTGGACAATGGCGCGTTGCTGCGCGGCCTCAGTTTCATCGCCCCGCTGGGCGCGCTCCTCACGCTCTGGCTGGGTGTCAAGGCGATGTTGCGCGGCTATGCGCCGGCGCGCTACTTTCTTCTGGCCTGGTCCTCCCTCTTGTTTTTCGTGGTGCTGGGCGCGTTGCGCAACTTCGCGCTGGTGCCGGCGGGCTTGCTGGCCACCTATGGCCTGCATATCGGCCTGGCGCTTGACGTGATCCTGCTCTCGAGCGCGCTGGCCGCGCGCATCCGCACCATGCAAGGCGAGATGATCGGGGCGCAGCAGGAGCTGCTGCGCTCGACGCGCGCGCATCAGGTGGTGCTCGAGCAGCGTGCGCGCGAACTGGCCGACACCAATCGCGAACTTGAAGCCTTCAGCCACACCGTCGCCCATGACTTGCGCGCACCGCTGCGCGCGATCGACGGTTTTGCCAATCTGCTCGAGCGTGAACACCGTGACGCGCTTCCCGAGTCGGGGCGGCGCGACATCGGGCTGATCAGCCGCAACGCCAGGCGCATGGCGCTTCTGGTCGATGGGCTGCTGGAATTCTCGCGCCTCGGGCGCATCGCGCCCGGCAACGTCCGCGTGGGCATGGATTCGATCGTGCAGTCGGTGATACAGGAGCAGGCCGATGTTGGCAAGGCGACGATCAGCGTGGCGGCGCTGCCTGCGGTCAGCGGCGACGCCGTGCTGCTGCGCCAGGTATGGGTCAACCTGATCGGCAACGCGGTGAAGTTCAGCGCGCGCGCCGACGCGCCCGCAGTCGACATCTCGGCCAGTGTCACGGCCACCGAAGTGGTGTTCCGCGTATCCGACAACGGTGCCGGCTTCGACCCGGCCTACGCCGGCAAGCTGTTCGGGATGTTCCAGCGCCTGCACGCGGCTGCCGATTTCGAAGGTACCGGTGTGGGGCTGGCGACGGTCAGGCGCATTGTCGAGCGGCACGGCGGGCGCGTTGATGCCCGCTCGGAGGCGGGCCGCGGTGCAACGTTCGAGTTCGCCTTGCCGACCTGGCGTCTGGCCGATTCGCCGCCGGATGCACGGCCGGTTCAG
This sequence comes from Burkholderiales bacterium, assembly GCA_043775255.1. GTDB lineage: Bacteria > Pseudomonadota > Gammaproteobacteria > Burkholderiales > JAEUOS01 > JAEUOS01. The sequence goes on along the minus strand of JAYVST010000282.1, from coordinate 2,121 downwards.
GCGTAGGCGTATTTCGTCACCGCAGCTTCGTCCCACTCGATGCCCGCGCCTGGAGACTCGCGCAAAACGGCATGGCCGCCGCGTATTTCGAGCGGGTTCTTGAGAATCGGGTTGGGCCAGTCCACATATTCGAGCCAGTGCGCGGTCGGTGTCACGCACATCAGATGGGCGCTGAATTCGGAGAACAGGTGCGAAGACATCGGCAACGCGGCGGCCTGTGCCAGCGCGGCGGCGCGCATCCAGCCCGACACCCCGCCGATGCGCATCAGGTCGGGCATCACGAAGTCGCTCGCGCGGGCTGAAATGGCGCGGCCCATGTCGCACGCGCCCCAGTAGTTTTCGCCGATCTGCACCGGCGTTTTCAGCGCCGCGGCGACACGCGCGCAGCCGGCATGGTCGTCGGCGCGCACCGGCTCTTCGATCCAGGTCAGACCCAGGTCGTCAAGCGCGTGGCCACGGCGGATCGCCTCGGCCGGGTCGAGGGCCTGGTTGTAGTCGCTCATCACCAGCACTTCCGCGGGCACCGCGCCCTTGACGGCATGTACTGCGGCAATGTCTTCGGCCAGCGTCGGGTAGCCTAAGCGCAGCTTGAGGGCCACAAAGCCGGCGTTCAGCAGTTCGACCGCCTCGCGCGCCACGTTCTGCGGTCCCATCAATCCCAGCCCGCAGCTGTTGTAGGCCTTGATCGGCCGCAACGTGCCGCCCAGCGCCCTGGCCAGCGGCACGCCGGCCTCGATCGCCAGCGCGTCCCAGAGCGCCATGTCGATGCCGGCAAACGCCATCCCGACGATGCCGCTGGTGCCCAGCAGTGTGAAGCGCTTTTCCAGGAATTGCAGGGTGTCGTAAGGCGCCAGCGCTTGGCCGACGATGAGCGGCGCTAAGTCATCGAGCATCGCGACGGTGGTTTTGAGCGCCATCGGCGTCACGCAGAACAGATAGCCGCGGCCGACAGCGCCGGCGGACGTGGCGATATCGACCAGCACGAAGGGCACGCGCGTGATCGAACCTGTGCTGGTTTGCAAAGGGCGAGTCATCGGCACGAGGACGGCGCGTGCCTTGAGGGTGGCGATGGTCGATGGCATGGGTAATTCCTCCGGTTGACGTTGCTGCGGGCAGCCTCAAGCATAGCGCCTAAGCCGGCGGCCTGTCGGGCCGCGGCCGGCCGCAGCATCCGTGCGGACACTCCTCCTTTGCGTTGCCACACGGCATCCGTGCGGACACTACTGCTTTGCGTTTACACACGGCATCGGTGCGGGCGAGCGGGCGTCCGCTTCTGGCAGAATCGCCGCTTCGCCAACAGGGAGACAACCGCATGCGCGCCAAAGCCGTCATCAGCCGTGAAATCAACCAGCCGGTCGTGGTCGAGGAAATCGAGGTCGCGCCGCCGCGTGCCGGCGAGGTGATGGTCAAGCTCGCGGCCTGCGGCGTGTGCCATAGCGACCTGTCGGCCACCAACGGCACCATCCCGTTTCCGCCGCCGATCATCCTGGGCCATGAAGGCGCGGGCGCGATCATCGAGGTCGGCGCCGGTGTCACCGACTTTGCCGTCGGCGACCATGTGCTGTCCTCGTTTGTCACCATGTGCGGCGTCTGCCACTACTGCACTGTCGGCCGTCCGGCGCTGTGCGATGTGGGCGCCAAGACCCTCTACACCCTGCCCACCGGCGACCTGCGCACTTCCGATTCATCGGGCGCGCCGCTCAACATCTTCTCCGGCGTGGGCGTGATGGCCGAATACGCCACCCTGTCCACGCGCAGCATCATCCGCATTCCGCAGGACGCGCCCCTGAAGCAGGCCGCGCTGGTCGGCTGCGGGGTGATGACGGGCTTTTGCGCCGCCACCAACACCGCACGGGTGGAACCCGGCAGCACGGTGATGGTGTTCGGTTGCGGCGGCGTCGGGCTTTCGGCAATCCAGGGCGCGGCCGTCTCGGGCGCCGGCATGATCATCGCCATCGATATCGACGACTTCAAGCTCGAGCTGGCCAAGCTGATGGGCGCCACCCATGTGGTGAACTCAAAGGGCGACGAGAACATCGTCAAGACGCTCAAGAAACTCTCCGGCGGCGGCGCCGATTACGCGCTCGAATGCGTCGGCTCGGGCGAACTGGTGGCCACCGC
>JAYVST010000281.1:0-4012 GCA_043775255.1 Burkholderiales bacterium | reverse complement strand
GCCGCGTAAGCGATGTCCCTTGCAAATTCAATCTAATACCGTTCAACCCGTTTTCGGTCGCGGGCGCCTCGATTGCCTTTCGGCGCTCCGACGCGGTGCGTGTACGGAATTTTGCCGAGATTCTCTCTGTGGCCGGGCTGGTAGTCACCACGCGCAAGACCCGTGGCGATGACATCGCCGCCGCATGCGGCCAACTGGCAGGAGAGGTGCGGGATCGTACACGACGCATCGTCCGATTGGAGCGCGGAACCAACCGGTCCACCGCTGGTCAAGTTTCCACGCCATGAGCGCAGGAGGATTGACGTGAAAATGGACCATCCGACACGTGTTGTTGCGACGCTAATTTGTTGTTTGGTGTTGCTGCAGTTGAACGCATGCGAGACAGCCGGCCCTTCGAATGAGGGCATGATGCCCGGCGGGCAAGCCTCCAATGTTCAACGTGCGGCCGGAGAAATCGGACAGCGTCAACAACAGCCAGGCGGCGATCGCCAGGAAACCGCACGCTTGCGCACCGAGCTTGCGTTCAACTATTTTCAGCGTGGACAACTCAGTGTCGCGATCGAAGAAGTGCGCAGCGCACTTGCGGCCGACCCCAATTTCGCCACGGCCTACAACGTGCTTGGCTTGATCAACATGGATCTCGGCGAAAATGCCAAAGCGGAGGACGCGTTCCGCAAGGCGCTCACGATAGCCCCGCAGGATTCCGATGCACTCAACAACTACGGCTGGTTCCTGTGCCAGACCAAGCGTGAACGCGAAGCGATCGACCGTTTCCTTCTTGCACTCAAAAATCCCCTTTATCCGACACCCGACAAGCCATTCTTGAATGCGGGCATTTGTTCGCAGCGGATCGGCAATGAAGCTGCTGCCGAAGAGTATTTTCTCAAGGCGATCAGCCTTGATCCACTCAATGCAGGCGCGATGATCCGGTTGAGTGAGATGTATTTCAAGCGCAACGAAATGGACAAGGCACGGTTTTACGTCGATCGTGTCAACAAGAACTACGATCCATCCGCCGAAACGCTTTGGCTGGCCTTAAGGATCGAACGGAAGGCTGGCGATCGCGTATCCGAATCGAGCTTCGCGGCGCAACTGCGACGACGCTATCCGAATTCGCCGGAGTTCCAGCTCCTGCAACAAGGCAGGTTTGAATGACTGTTGCGACACAAGAGGGTGCGCCGATCGGCCAGTCAGAGTCGGCCAATTCGATGGATTCGGAAGTCGCCAAACCGTCTGTAGGTCAGCGTCTGAAGGCGGAGCGGGAGCGCCAGGGGCTTACGATTGCGGATGTGGCGCAGAGAATGAAATATGCCGTGCGCCAGATTGAGGCCGTTGAGGCGGACGACTTCGAGACCATGCCGGGTCTGACAGTGGTGCGCGGGTTTGTGCGCGGCTATGCCAGACTGCTTGGCATCGAGGGGGACGGGTTGGTGCGCTCGCTTGAACAAAGCAAAGCGTTCGACAACGGTCCGACTACGGTGCAACTGCAAGGAGTCAGTGGGACGCGCGCGCAATTCCCGTCCGGAGCCGGTGCGCACAAAGCGGCGTGGCCCTGGCTGCTTGCCATTCTGCTGGCAATCGCACTAGTCGGCGGATTTTCGGTTTATCACTGGCAGGCGCCGACGGATTTCCTGCCACAGGAAGTGCCAAAGGCGGCTCCGCAGTCCCCTGCGCAAGGTGCCAGCCTGCCAGCCGGACGCATCGATGCGGATACACCGTTGCGCGGATCGTCTTTGTCGGTTCCAATGGTCGAATCACCCAAGGTTGGCTCTGCGGTCGTCAGTACGGCGGGATCGGAGTCGGCCGCGAAGCCGTCTCAGGGCCGACTGCGTCTCGTGTTTGGCGGGGAGTCATGGACTGAAGTCCGCGATGCGACCGGAGCGGTGCTCATGTCGCGCAACAACCAGGCAGGCAGCGAGCAATTTGCCGATGGCGATCCGCCATTCAACCTCGTCGTGGGCAATGCGACGGCAGTGAAACTTTTCTATAACGGAGCCGAAGTCGACATGGAGCCCTACATCAAGGGATCGGTCGCGAGGATCCATCTGAAGTAGTCCACTCATGGCAGTGACTTCACAATTATTGCAGCGTCGCTCGACTCGTCGCGTCCTCATGCTGCATGGGACCCGCGCAGTCGCAGTCGGCGGCGGGGCGCCGATAGTGGTGCAATCCATGACCAATACCGATACAGCGGATGTCATTGGAACCGCAGTGCAAATCAAGGAACTTGCGCGTGCCGGCTCCGAAGTCGTGCGGATCACGGTGAACACGGCAGAAGCTGCGGCCGCCGTTCCTGCGATTCGCGAGCAGCTCGACCGGATGAACATCGACGTCCCGCTGGTTGGCGATTTCCATTTCAACGGGCACAAGTTGCTGGCGCAGCATCCAGACTGCGCTGCGGCCCTGTCGAAGTACCGCATCAACCCAGGCAATGTCGGCAAGGGCAGTCGCCATGATGACAATTTCGCGAGCATGGTCGAAGTCGCCTGTCGCCACGGCAAGCCGGTGCGCATCGGGGTGAATTGGGGCAGTCTGGACCAGGAGTTGGCGACGCGGCTGATGAATGAAAATTCGCTTCAGGCGACGCCGGCTTCCGCTGCCGAGGTCTTGCGTGAAGCACTGATCCGTTCAGCCTTAGATAGCGCGCAACGCGCGGAACAGATCGGGTTGGCGGGCAACCGCATCATCCTTTCGTGCAAAGTCAGCGGCGTGCAGGATTTGATCATGGTCTACCGTTCATTGGCGGCGCGCTGCGACTATCCCTTGCATCTGGGCCTTACCGAAGCGGGCATGGGATCAAAGGGCATCGTCGCATCAACCGCGGCGCTGGCTGTCCTTCTCCAGGAAGGTATTGGTGACACCATTCGCGTGTCCTTGACGCCAGAACCAGGCGGCGATCGCACCCGCGAGGTAGTGGTCGCTCAAGAAATCCTTCAAACCATGGGAATCCGGTCTTTCGCGCCGATGGTCATCGCATGCCCCGGTTGCGGCCGGACCACAAGCACGGTGTTCCAGTCTCTCGCGGCCGACATCCAGACCTACCTGCGCGATCAGATGCCGGTCTGGAAAAGCAGCTATCCAGGCGTAGAGGAAATGCGGGTGGCGGTCATGGGATGCGTGGTCAACGGTCCAGGGGAGTCCAAGCACGCAAACATCGGCATCAGCCTGCCAGGCACCGGCGAGACGCCGGTAGCCCCGGTGTATGTCGATGGCGAACGCACGGTGACTCTCAAGGGTAGTGCAATTGCCGTTGAATTCCAGGCGATCGTCGAGGCTTATGTGAAACGACGCTTCGGTGTATTGCGGACATGACGGCGCAAAGTCCATCCATAGCGGAACAAAAGCGGCCCGCCGAAACCAGGCTGGTCGGCGTGAAGGGCATGAACGACATGTTGCCCGAACAGGGATTGCTCTGGCAAGCGCTTGAGCGGCACCTGCATGGATGGCTCGACTCCTGCGGCTACCGACACATGCGCACGCCGGTGCTGGAGCAGACCGCGCTCTTCAAGCGCGGCATCGGCGAAGTCACCGACATTGTCGAGAAGGAAATGTTCAGCTTCACCGACCGCCTCAACGGTGACGAGTTGACGATGCGCCCGGAATTCACTGCCGGGATCGTACGCGCAGTGGTCGAACACAATCTCCTGTACAACGGCCCGCAGAGGGTATGTTCGATCGGACCGGTCTTCCGTCACGAAAGGCCGCAGCGCGGACGTTACCGGCAGTTCCATCAGATCGATGTAGAGGCACTGGGTTTCGCCGGTCCGGAGATCGACGCGGAACTCATTTTGATGGCCAGACGCCTCTGGGACGACCTCGGCATCACCGGCGTCCGACTCGAAATCAATACCCTGGGCAGCCCAACGGAGCGGATGGCCCATCGCGCCGCGTTGATCGATTATTTCCTGGAGCATCATTCCTCGCTTGACGAGGACGCGCGTCGCCGGCTGCACGCGAATCCCTTGCGAATACTCGACACGAAGAATCCGGCAATGCAGGAATTGGCCGAACA
>JAYVST010000280.1:0-9714 GCA_043775255.1 Burkholderiales bacterium | reverse complement strand
GTGTAGAAATGCAGGCCGGGCGCGTCCTGCGACAGCAGGCGATCGCACAGGTCCGTCACCACATCGAGGCCAAACGAGCGGATCGAGGCGCGGTCGTCGCCGAACGACTGCAGCTTGAGCCGCATCCAGCGCGGTATTTCCGTACCGCAAGCATCCGAAAAGCGCGCCAATTGCGTGAAATTGGCTATCGGCATGATGCCTGGCACGATCGGAACTGAAACGCCGAGGGCCTGGCATTCGTCCCGGAAGCGGAAATAGGCATCGGCATTGTAGAAGTACTGCGTGATGCCCGCATTCGCCCCGGCATCGACCTTGCGCTTGAAGTTGAGCAGATCATCTTGCGGCGACCTGGCCTGCGGATGCACTTCCGGGTATGCCGCCGCTTCGATGTGGAACCAGTCGCCGGTATGCTGCCGGATAAACGCGATCAATTCGGAGGCGTAACGGAAGTCGCCGATTTCCCCCGTCCCCGAAGGCATGTCGCCACGCAACGCCACCAGATGGCGGATGCCATTGGCCTTGTATTCGTCGAGGATCGAAGCGATACCCTCACGTGTGCCGCCGATGCAGGAAAGGTGCGGGGCGGCGTCGAAACCGCCGCGCTGGATTTCCAGCACGGTCGACAAGGTGCCGTCGCGCGTCGTGCCGCCGGCGCCGAACGTCACCGAGAAAAACCGCGGCTTCAACTGCTCAAGTTGGCGGCGCGTCACGCGCAGCTTCTCCAATCCCTCTGCGGTCTTGGGCGGAAAGAACTCGCAACTGAAAACACCTTTCATCTAGGTATTGCTCCCCGCAGGAATGATCGACGCCATGGCCCATGAAAATATGCTGTACAGGATCGCTCCGGCAACACCATGCCAAAACCCCGCCACCGCGAAACCCGTAAGCACCGAACCGACGAACCAGAACAGGAAGCCGTTGATCACCAGGATGAACAATCCCAAAGTCAACAGCGTGATCGGGAGCGTCAGCAGCACCAGGACCGGCCGAATCAGTGTATTTACCAGCCCGAGGACCAGTGCCGCGATCAGTGCCGCGCCGAAGTCTGCGACGGAAATCCCGGGCAGCAAATAAGCGACCGCGATCAACGCCATCGCATTGAACACCCAAACCAGCAATAGCCTCATGCCACCCTCCCACGTCTCGGCCGGGCGGATCGGACGAAGCGCGAAAGCGTGCGCGCGCATCCGACCAGCTATTCCATCACTGTCCGCGCCAACGGCGCGAACAGTGCGCGGCATAACCACTAGTGGCCTGTCGGACTTTAGGAGCGCCGGCTCCAAGCCGGCCGCAGCGGTCCATGTTTCACCGCCTTCTTGCCCAATAGCCTGGATATGGGGCGGCGAACGCGGTGGAAACCATCTTCGCTGCGGCCGATTTTCGCTTTCGACGCCCCAGTCCGACAAGCTGCTAGTAGCGGTAAGTGTCGGACTTGTACGGCCCTTCATGCTTCACGCCGATATACGCAGCCTGCTCCGGTGTCAATTCACTGAGTTGCGCATTGAGCTTCTTGAGTTGCAGGCGCGCCACTTTTTCATCCAGATGCTTGGGCAGCACGTAGACCCCGACCGGGTACTTTTCAGTTTGCGTGAACAACTCGATTTGCGCGATGGTCTGGTTGGCGAACGAGGAAGACATCACGTAGCTCGGATGGCCGGTGCCGCAGCCAAGATTCACCAGGCGCCCTTCGGCCAGGAGGATGATGCGCTTGCCGTCCGGGAAAATGACGTGATCGACCTGCGGCTTGATGTTCTCCCAGGTGAATTTCTTGAGCGCCGCCACGTCGATCTCGTTGTCGAAATGCCCGATGTTGCAGACGATCGCCTGATCCTTCATCTTCGCCATATGGGCAAGGGTGATCACGTGGTAGTTGCCGGTAGCGGAGACAAAAATGTCGCCATGTTCGGCCGCGTAGTCCATCGTCACCACGCGATACCCCTCCATCGCAGCCTGCAGGGCGCATATCGGATCGATCTCAGTGACCCATACCTGCGCCGACAGGGCGCGCAATGCCTGGGCCGAGCCCTTGCCGACATCGCCATAGCCCGCCACCACCGCCACCTTGCCGGCGACCATCACGTCAGTGGCACGCTTGATGGCATCAACCAGCGATTCACGGCAGCCATAGAGGTTGTCGAATTTCGACTTGGTCACCGAATCATTTACGTTGATCGCGGGGAATGCCAGGCCACCGTCCTTGTGCATCTGGTAGAGACGATGCACGCCGGTGGTGGTTTCCTCTGTCACGCCCTTGATCTGCGCCAGCCGCTTCGAATACCAGCCCGGTTGCGCGGCCAGACGTTTCTTGATCGCGTTGAACAGGCAGGTTTCTTCTTCGCTGCCCGGGTTGGCGATCAGGGTCGCATCCTTCTCCGCCTTGGTGCCCAGATGCAACAACAGCGTCGCGTCGCCGCCATCGTCCAGAATCATGTTCGAGAAGTTGCCATCGGGCCACTCGAAAATGCGGTGGGTGTAGTCCCAGTATTCGTCGAGAGTTTCGCCCTTGTAGGCAAATACCGGGGTGCCATTTGCGGCAATTGCTGCGGCTGCATGGTCCTGGGTCGAATAAATGTTGCACGAAGCCCAGCGCACCTGCGCGCCTAGCGCTTCGAGCGTCTGGATCAGCACTGCGGTCTGGATCGTCATGTGCAACGAACCGGTGATGCGCGCGCCGCGCAGCGGTTTGGTCAGCGCAAATTCCTCGCGGATCGCCATCAGACCGGGCATCTCGGTCTCGGCGATCCTGATTTCCTTGCGGCCCCAGTCGGCGAGATTGATGTCGGCGACGAGAAAATCCAGGGCAGGCTTGAGTACGGCGGACATGCGGACACTCCTTGAAGTTGACAGTGGAGCACCGAAATGAAAAACGGCGCCCCAAACACGGATGAAGGTGTTTGAGCGCCGTTTGATCTTGCTGAGCCTGGCTCCGGCTAACCCGAAGTCGCAACGCTCCTCAGCAACTTGAAATTATACGTCAAAAACGCGTGGGGTTGCCAATGCGGTTATGCGCCATGCGGTTGTGCACTATGCGGTTGTGCACCCTGGCCCATCCATTGACGCCCATCCATTGACGACCATCCATTGACGGCTGTCCGACAGTAATCCTGAGGAAGCCGATGTCCGATATTTCCTGGCCCATGCGAGCCGCTGGCCTGCTGCGGCAGGGCGGCACATTGGCATCGTCGTCGCGAGGCGCTCGATGACCAGACATGCCGGCAAGGCATCCATCGCCCGCCGACACGCCCAGACGGCTTGCCACTAAAGTCCGCTACGCGCCTGCGGCCGCCTTGAGCGCAGCCGCCTTGTCGGTTTTCTCCCACGTGAATTCCGGCTCTTCACGACCGAAATGTCCGTACGCCGCCGTCTTCCGGTAGATCGGCCGCAACAGATCGAGCATCAGGATGATGCCCTTCGGGCGCAGGTCGAAGTGTTCGCCGACCAGTTGTGCCAGCTTGTCGTCGGAAATCCTGCCGGTGCCTTGTGTGGTAACAAGCACGCTGGTCGGTTTGGCGACGCCGATCGCATATGACACCTGAACCAGGCACTTGGTCGCCAACCCGGCAGCAACGATGTTCTTGGCCACATACCGCGCGGCATACGCCGCCGAGCGATCCACCTTTGATGGGTCCTTGCCGGAAAATGCGCCGCCGCCATGGGGCGCCGACCCGCCATAGGTATCGACGATGATTTTGCGCCCTGTCAGGCCGCAATCGCCTTTCGGTCCGCCGATTTCGAATGCGCCGGTGGGATTGACAAGGTACTGAATCTGGCCCTTGATCAGCGCTTTCGGCAACACCGGCTTGATGATCTGCTCGATCACCGCCTCTTCGATCTGCTTGTGGGCCATTCCCGGGCCATGCTGGGTCGACAGCACCACCGTATCGATGGCCACGGGCTTGCCATCGACATAGCGCAGGGTCACCTGGGACTTCGCATCCGGACGCAGCCACGGTAACCGGCCGTCGCGGCGCAACTCGGATTGGCGCTCCACCAGGCGATGCGATAGATGGATCGCCAGGGGCATCAATTCGGGTGTTTCATCACAGGCGAAGCCGAACATCAATCCCTGATCGCCGGCGCCCTGATTGAGGTCAAGTCCCTGGCCTTCATTCACACCCTGGGCGATATGCTGGGATTGCTCGCCGTACTGCACCAGGACGGTACAGGTGTCGGCGTCGAAGCCGATCGCCGGATCGGTATAGCCGATACTGCGGATGGTTTCACGCGCCACCGCAGCGAAATCCACCTTCGCTCCGGTGGTGATCTCGCCGGCCAAGACCACGAGATTGTCCTTGACGAGGGTTTCAGCGGCGACTCTCGAACGGGGGTCCTGGGCTAGAATCGCGTCCAGAACGGCGTCGGAGATCTGGTCTGCCACTTTGTCGGGATGGCCCTCGGAAACCGATTCCGAAGTAAAGAGAAATTCGCTCATGGAGACGGGCTGATAAGAAGAAAAGGGTTGAATACGCGCAGCGTCAATGCGCCGGACGCTGCGTCACGGCCGCGAATTTTAACAGGCTGTCGGCAGAGCACCCGCTTTCATCCTGATACCCATTGCTCAATTTTCTTTTCCACGCGGCGTCGCGCCTTCCTCTGCGCCTGCTGCATCTTGCGGGCGCCGGCCTGGGCCGAACGATTTACCGGTTTTCCCCCGGCTATCGTCGCAACTTCGACGCCAATCTGGCGCAGGCCGGTTATGTCGATCCGGCAACGCGGCGCGCGGCCATCGTCGAAGCCGGCAAGGCCATGGCCGAGTTGCCCGCAGTCTGGTTGCGTCCCCATGCGAAGGTGGCTCGCCTGGTAGTGGAAACCCTTGGTTGGGAATCGATCGACCGCGCGCATGCCGACAACCGGCCGATCCTGTTTCTCACGCCGCATCTGGGCTGCTTCGAAATCACCGCCCAGATCTACGCCCACCGAGCGCCGCCGTCCCGGCCGATCACGGTGATGTATCGTCGGCCGCGCAAGGCGGCGCTTACCCCGTTGATCGAATCCGGGCGCGGTCGCCCCAACATGAGTCTCGCAGCAGCGGATTTCGCCGGCGTGCGTGCATTGATCAGGGCCTTACGCCGGGGCGAGGCCGCAGGTCTCCTGCCGGACCAGACGCCACACGCGGGCGAGGGCGTCTGGGCGCCGTTTTTCGGCAAGCCCGCCTACACGATGACCCTTGCCATGCGTCTGGTCCGCTCCACCGACGCCGTCATCCTCCTGGCGGTGGCCGAGCGCCTCCCGCGCGGTGCTGGTTATCGCCTGACGGTACGCCCGTTCGGTCAGGCTCTGTCGCGCGACATGGCAACGGCGGCAGGCCAGATCAATCAGGCCTTGGAAAGCCTGATCCGAACCTGCCCTGCGCAATACCTGTGGGGATATGACCGCTACAAGGCTCCATCGGCAGATCCGCGCGACGCCTCGGAAGACGCCGGCGCGGCACGCGACCAATGACCACCACACTGCTCTTGCTCATGCGGTGCGCGTTCCGGCTGCCTTTACCGGCACTGCGCGCCGCCGGTTCGCTCCTCGGCCTGGTTCTGTGGCTGCTGGCGGGCGAACGGCGTCGGGTCGGCGCCGCCAACCTGGCCGCCTGCATGCCGCACCTGACCGATACCCAGCGCACCGCGCTGCTCAAGCAGACATTTCGCCTGTTCGCGCAGGGCCTGGTCGATCGCGCTTGGCTCTGGCACGCGCCGGCCGCGCGCCTGCGCCGCCTGATCCGGTTGAGCGGTACGCAACATCTGCGTGCTGCCGCCGGCCGGCCGGTGGTCCTGCTTGCGCCCCATTTTGTCGGGCTCGACGCGGCCTGGATGCGCTTGACGCTCGACTGTCGCATGGCGACCATGTACGCCAACCAGAAGAACGAGGCGTTCAACCAAGCGTTGATCGCGGGCCGCTGCCGCTTCAACGATCCCATACTGCTGCCACGCCAGGCAGGGATTCGCGAGGCTTTCCGGGCGATCCGCGCCGGCCTGCCCTTCTATTTTCTGCCGGACATGGATTTCGGCCCTCGTGACGCCATGTTCATCCCGTTTTTTGGCCTTCCGGCCGCCACCGTCACCTCGGTATCGCGCATTGCCCGACTGTCCGGCGCCATGGTGCTGCCGTGCGTCGCGACGCTTACCGGCGATGGCTACGAAGTAGTGGTGCATCCGCCCTGGAACGACTATCCGGGCGCGAGCATCGAAACCGACACGCGACGCATGAACGCCTTCGTCGAGGAACAGGTACGGATCGCGCCGGCACAATATCATTGGCTGCACAAGCGATTCAAAACGCGCCCGCCGGGCGCCGCGCCTTTCTACCGGCACGACACGATCCCCGCCAAATGAAATTGCGCTTCACCAAAATGCATGGCCTGGGCAATGACTTCATCGTCATCGACGCCACGCGCGGTCCGCTCGAATTCACACGCGCCCAATGGCGGGCCCTGGCGGACAGGCATTTCGGCATAGGTGCCGACCAGATCCTGATCGTCGAGGCCGCCCGGCGCGCCGACACTGATTTCCGTTACAGGATCTTCAACGCCGATGGCGGTGAAGTCGAGCAATGCGGCAACGGCGCGCGCTGCTTTGTCCGCTTCGTGCGCGATCGGGGACTGTCGACCAAGGATCGGATCCGGGTGGAAACGCTGGGCGGCATCATTGAGCCCAGGATGGAACCCGGCGGCGCGGTCAGCGTCGACATGGGCATCCCGTCGTTCGCCCCGGCCAGCCTTCCGTTCGACCCCGCCCATGCCCGCGCGACCGGCACGCCGCACCGGTATCTTCTCCGATTTGCCGGAGGCGGGGCAGACATCACCATCGTATCGATGGGCAATCCCCATGCCGTGCAGGTGGTGGGCGACGTCGACACTGCCCCGGTGGCGCAATTCGGGCCGCTGATCGAATCGCACGCCGCGTTTCCGGCGCGCGTCAATGCCGGGTTCATGCAGATAGTCACGCGCCGCCAGGTGAAATTGCGGGTCTACGAACGCGGTGCGGGCGAGACCCTGGCGTGCGGCACCGGTGCCTGCGCGGCCGTCGTGGCCGGCGTCGATCGCAACCTGCTTGATGCCGATGTGCAAATACAGCTAGCCACGCGCGGCGGCCACCTGTCGATCCGTTGGGCCGGCGCAGGAACCCCGGTGATCATGACCGGCCCGGCCGCTACGGTGTTCGAGGGCGAAATCGATCTGCCGGCAATGGCATGAGCGCGGCCCAAGCGCGGTTGAATTGCCCGGATGCAGCCCGTACAATCGCGGCACGCCATTCGCGAGCTCCTGGATGAATCCCGACGCCGTCGCTCAGTACCTTCAGCACAATCCCAGGTTTTTCGAAGACTATGCCGATCTCATGGCGCAGATCTTCGTGCCGCACCCGCACGGCGGTCGCGCGATCTCGCTCCCCGAGCGGCAAATGCTGAATTTGCGCGAGAAAGTGCGTTCGCTCGAACACGCGCTGGCCGATCTGGTGGAAACCGGCCACAGCAATGACACGCTTTCGGGCAAGATGCATCGCCTCACGCTTGCGATGCTTGAGGCCGCGCCGATAGCGCCGGCACGCGTCATCGACGCGATGAACCATCATCTGCGGGAGGATTTCGCGATCCCGCACACGACCTTTCGTGCCTGGGGCGCAACGCCGGAGCTTCCCGCCGAAAGCAACGCGGGCAACGTCAGCGCCGCGCTGAAGCGACTGGCGACGGCGCCGGATCAGGGGCTGAAGTTGCCTTACTGCGGGCCGATCCGGGGGCTGCTTTTCGAAGAAGCCGCCATCGGGGAAGAAGTGGCGCGCTGGTTCGGCGAAGCCGCGCCCCACCTGAAGTCGCTCGCGTTGATGGCGATCAAGGGCGGCGCCGGCGGTGGCTTGCTCGCGTTGGCAAGCGAGGACGAGCGCCGGTTCTACCCCGGCATGGGCACCCTGTATCTGGAGCGCCTGGCAGAATCGCTGGCGGCGGCGCTGACGCCGCTGTTTCCGCCCGGATGAACCGCGCCGCGTCCGATCCCGACGATCTGGCGGCGGCCTTTCAGTCACATCTCGCGGCCGAGCGCAACTATTCGCCGGCCACCGTCGCGGCCTATGGTCGCGAAATGGCGGTTTTGCGCGGACTCGCAGGCGACCAGCCGCTGGACTCACTGCGACCCACTGATATCCGCACGTTCGCCGCGCGTCTGCATCAAAAGGGGTTGCAGCCGCGCTCGGTGGCGCGGGCGCTTTCCGCTTGGCGCACATTCTTCGGCTGGGCTTGTCGACGTCAGGCCTACAAGGCCAACCCGGTTGCAGGCATCCGCGCGCCAAAGGCGGCACGCACGCTGCCTAAGGCACTGTCGGTCGACCACGCCGGTATGCTGCTCGATCATGCATTGCCTGACCCAGGCGATGTGCGCGACGTGCGCGATCACGCGATGTTCGAACTTCTATATTCCTCCGGGCTGCGTCTGGCGGAGCTGGTCGGTCTCGACGCGCAGCCGGGCACGGCTTCCGCGGGGTGGCTCGACCTGCGCGCCGACGAGGTGACGGTGACCGGCAAGGGCGGCAAGACGCGCACGGTGCCGGTGGGCCGCAAGGCGCGCGAGGCGCTGGCAGCCTGGCTGGTGGTCCGTTCGAGCCTGGCACGAACCGATGAAGTCGCCCTGTTTGTGGGAACACGCGGGCGGCGCATCTCCGCCGGCGTGGTGCAGCTGCGCTTGAAGCGGCGGGGCCGGCAAAGCGGCGTGCCGGCGAACGTTCATCCGCATGTGCTGCGCCACTCCTTCGCCACTCACATGCTGCAGTCATCGAGTGACTTGCGCGCGGTCCAGGAGCTGCTCGGACATGCCAACATCGCCACCACGCAGATCTATACCCATCTGGATTTCCAGCAACTTGCGAAGGTGTACGACGCCGCCCATCCGCGCGCCAGGCGCAAATAGGTCATGGCGGAGCTGATACTCAAGCCGGGCAAGGAGAAGTCGTTGCTGCGCCGGCATCCGTGGATTTTTTCGGGCGCGATTGCCAAGGTGGAAGGCGCACCCGCCAGCGGAGACACCGTTCAGGTTCGATCCTCCAGTGGCGCATTCGTAGCCCAAGCCGCCTGGAGTCCGCATTCGCAAATCCGTGCACGGGCATGGTCGTTCGATGCCCGCGAGCGCATCGATGCCCGATTTTTTGCCGGCCGCATCGAAGCCGCCATACGACGCCGCGCACCGCATGTGCCCAGAACGGGCGTGCGGCTCGTGCATGGCGAGTCCGATGCCCTGCCCGGCCTGATTGTCGACCGCTATGTCGATACCCTGGTGGTCCAGTTCCTCGCGAGCGGCCCCGAGAAATGGCGCGCAGACATTGCCGATGCCTTGCTTGCAGCCACCGGCCTGTCCGATCTGTATGAACGCTCGGATGCCGACGTGCGCCAACTCGAAGGCCTGGCGCCACGCGCGGGCCCGATGCGCGGCGCGCCATCTGCACAGGCGTGGATCGAAGAACACGGCATTCGCTTCCGGGTCGACATCGCCAGCGGCCACAAAACCGGCTTCTACCTCGACCAGAGCGCCAATCGCAAGATGGTGCAGGACCTGGCCGGCCGGCTGCCGGGCATGGCGGCACTCAA
Organism: Burkholderiales bacterium; assembly: GCA_043775255.1. Taxonomy (GTDB): domain Bacteria; phylum Pseudomonadota; class Gammaproteobacteria; order Burkholderiales; family JAEUOS01; genus JAEUOS01. The sequence goes on along the minus strand of JAYVST010000280.1, from coordinate 156 downwards.
CTGTTTTTGCTACACCGGCGCGTTTTCCCTCAACCTTCTGGCCGGTGGCGCCGGTCACGTGCTGTCGATCGACTCTTCCAGCCCCGCGCTCGCCGGCGCCGAGATCAACCGCGCGGCCAATCGCCTCGATGCTTCCCGCTGCGAATGGCGCGAGGC
>JAYVST010000279.1:0-2747 GCA_043775255.1 Burkholderiales bacterium | reverse complement strand
GGTCTATCGTGCCAGGAGCGCGTTGACCGCCGCCACGTCGTCCTCGGTCAGGCTGCCGGCGGCAGCCTTGAGGCGAAAGGCGTTGACGATGGTGTCGTAGCGCGCCTTGGCCAGGTCGCGCTGGGTGGTAAAGAGTTGTTGCTGTGCGTTCAACACGTCGATGTTGATGCGCACCCCCACTTCGTAGCCCAGCTTGTTGGAATCGAGCGATGTCTTCGAAGACGTGAGCGCGGCTTCGAACGCCCGCACTTGCGCTAAGCCGTTGGTTACCGAAAGATAGAACTGACGCGCGTTTTGCACAGCGCTGCGTTTCTGGACATCGAGATCCGCCTTTGCCTTTTCCTGGTTGGCGATGGCCTGGCGCACGCGCGAATCGACCGCGCCGCCGGCGTAGATCGGAACCGCCAGTTGTAGACCGATCGTGGTGGTCACAATATCGCTGCCGATGTTGTTGGTAGCGCTGCCGCTCTGGCTGTTGCGATTGTGCGCGGCGGTGAGGTCCAAGGTGGGGTAGTGACCGGCACGCTGGATTTCGATGGCCCGCTTGGCCACTTCGGCCGCCGCCTCCTGTGCCTTGACGGCGTAATTTCCGGCTTCTGCGGCCTCCACCCATTTGTCGATCTGGGCCGGCTGCGGTGGTGGAATCGCCACTTCGGTGCGCAAGGGCGCAAGGTCGCCGGGGGATTTGCCGATGATCTGCAAGAGAGCCGTGCTCTTGACGGCCACATCGTTCTGCGCGGCCAGCTCTTCTGCGATCACCAGGTCATAGCGCGATTGCGCCTCGTTGGTATCGACAATGGTCGAGGTGCCGACTTCGAAATTGCGTTTGGCCTGGGCGAGCTGTTCGGAAATCGCGGTCTTCTTGGCGCCCGCCACGGTCAGGGTGTCCTGCGCGGCCAGCACGTCGAAGTAGGCTTGCACCACCCGGATGGCCAGGTCCTGGCCAGCCTGTGCGTACAGGGCCTCGGATTGCATGACCGAAAGCTTGGACTGTTCGTAGGTTTGCCAGTTACTCCAGCGAAACAGTGGCTGCGTAAGCGTGAAGGAAACACCGTTGGTGTTGAACACCCGGCTGCCGAGCACAAACGCGGCCGACGGCACGCGGGATGAGACGTCGGCATCGTTGCGCACCGTGTTGGCGCTCGCATTGATGGTCGGCAACAGACCGGCAAATCCCTGCGGCAAGGCTTCCCTGCCGGCCGCCAGCGTATAGCGGGCACTCGAATAGGTGGCGTCGTTGGCCAGGGCGTCGCGAAATATGCTCAGCAAGTCCGCGCCCCAAGCCGGCTTGAGAGGTGTCGCGAAAGAAACCGCAGCCAATGTCAGCGCCAAGCCGCGCACGCGCAGGAAGTTCATGGGAGCTTCGCCTTTAAATGACTCGCGGTCATTTTTACACATACGCGTCACCTTTCCAATGATCATGATTGTTGCGATCCATTGCACACGGGTTTAAGTCAATAACGCGGTACGCTCGGGTCGATTTCGCGCGACCACGCGTCCATGCCGCCGGCAAGGTTCAGCACCTTCATGCCCTGACCTTCCAGAAAAAGCGCGACCTGCATGCTGCGAGCGCCGTGGTGGCAAATCGAGACGATTTCGCGCGTGCGGTCGATTTCTTCCAGGCGCGACGGGATCTCCTGCATCGGGATATGGACGATGCCGGGCAGCACTGCGGTCTGCACCTCCCAGGTCTCGCGCACATCCAGCAACAGTGGCTGCACCCGGCTGCTGTGGGCCAGCCAATGCGCCAGGGATTGGACGGTCAACTGATTCATGGGGCAAGATTTGGCGTCGCAAGCGGAAGCAGAAGCGGAAGCAGAAGTGGAAGCGGGCCGGGTTCAAAAACGGAAACGTGCGGGCTGTTGCGCATTTTCAAGTGGCGTCAGGCTGGTTTCGAACAGCGTCGTTGCGCCGATGACGCCCGCTGCGTCCTTGGTCAGCAGACGCGCGGTCATGGCGGGCGCATCGCCGACGACGGCGAACAGGCGGCCGCCCGGCTTGAGCTGATCGAGCAAGGCCTGCGGCAGCACCGGCGTGGAGCCGCCCAGGACGATGATGTCGTAGCGCTCCGCACCGAATCCGCGTGCGCCGTCGCCTTCAATCACGCGCACGTTGGCGATGCCCGAGCGCTTCAGGTTTTTTTCCGCAAAGCCCTTGAGTCCGGCATCGATCTCAACCGAAGTCACGCTGCCGCAGCGATGCGCGAAGAGCGCGGCCAGATGGCCGGAACCGGTGCCGATATCGAGCACGGTGTCATGCGCCTTGACTGCCATCTCCTGAAGCACACGCGCTTCGAGCTTCGGGGACCACATCCGTGCGGTCGCGGCGTGCGGGCCGCCGACATCGCGCAGCGGTATCTCGATATCCGAGAAGGCCAGCAACCGGTGTGTCGGCGGCACGAACAGTTCGCGCTTGACCACGTCGAGAAGATCGAGCACGTCCTGGTCGAGCACATCCCAGGTGCGGATTTGCTGCTCGATCATGTTGAAGCGCGCGCGCGGAATGTCGAACTGCGGAATCATGTTGGCAGGGCCCGGACCAGCGATCGAAAGGAGAAACGGAGTTTACCAGCCGTCCGGGGCCGGGACTTGCGCTGCGAGCGCTGTACGAGGTCGGGCAGTGCACTGGCAGCCTGTCGGACTTGGGAATCGTCGGCTGCAAATCGGCCGCAGCGGTCCATTTTTCACCGCCTTCTTGCCCCATAGCCGGGCTATGGGGCGGCGAATGCGGCAAAAACTGTCCTCGCT
>JAYVST010000278.1:0-9723 GCA_043775255.1 Burkholderiales bacterium | reverse complement strand
TTGTCCCATAGCCGTGCTATGGGACTGCGAATGCGGCAAAAACTGTCCTCGCTGGGGCCGATTTTCGCTTTCGACGCCCCAAGTCCGACAGGCTGCTAGTGTCGAAGCTGGCCGGACGAACGGCTGCCACGTCATTCTCTGTACGCGTCCGCGCGCGCAAACCGCGCACCCGGATACGGTCGTGCTGCCCGGACCGCCAGTGCCTTGGCAACGCGCATGCGTCTGGCCGCCGCTTCCGCAACACTCGCCACGACCATCGGCTCCATGGGTACCAGACGTGCCACGGCCTTGCCATACCGCGTGATGATGATTTCTTGCCCGGCCGCCGCCTGGGTGGCGTAGCGGGCCAGGCGACGACTCGCATCGCGCAAAGTAACTGAAGTGGCTGGCACAGAATATCCTTCTTGAATGATTGCCGCCCAAATGGTTAGAAACGGTACGACACAAGGGCTATTACATCGGCGAATCCTCTGCCCGCAAAGCACGGCCATCGGCACCACCGCAGCTCGCAGCCGCTGCTCGCCATCTCATGCATACTCAAGCGCGGCCCCCGGCCGCGGTATCAACCCCAGATGCTTGAGCATGCCAACCTGGCGCTGCTGCACTTTTTCGCGATAGGCTGCGACATCGATGTCGCGATAGTCCATGAACCCTTGCCCGCTCTTCAAGCCAATACGCCCTTCCTGCATGTAACGATCGACGATCGCGGGCGCGGCGAAACGATCCTCGCCGGTGGCTGCGGCCATGTAGCGGCTGGCGTGATACAGGATGTCGAGTCCGCCGTAGTCGATGAAATCGACCACGCCCATGGTGGCATAGCGAAAGCCGAAGCCATTCAGGATCGCGCGGTCGATGTCTTCGGCCGTGGCGATGCCCTCTTCGATCATGCGCGCCGCTTCGTTCATGAAAAGCACCTGAAAACGCGGCACGATGTAGCCGGGCGCTGCCTTGCACAGCACGGGCTTCTTGCCGATCTTCTCCAGCAGGATCTTGAGCCGTTCGACGACATCCGGCGCGGTGCCGGCGTGCGGCGACACTTCCACCAGCGGCACCAGATAGGCCGGATTGAGCCAGTGCGCGTTGAGGAACCTCGCGGGCGCGCTGACCATCCGCGCCAGCTCGGTGGACAGCATCGTCGAAGTGGTGGAGGCGAGGATGGCGTCCGCGCGCATGTGGGCCGAGGCGAACCCGAGCGCCTCGCGCTTGGCGTCCAGCACCTCCGGCACGCCCTCGAAGACCACGTCAGCGCGCGCCAATGCCGCCGGCGCCTCGTCCAAGGAAACGAAACGAATACGGGCCAGCATGGCCGGCCGCAACGCGTCGTCGAACACCTCCATGCGCGCCAACACCTGCAGGCCCGTGTCGATTTCCGCCATGGCCTCATTGCGCAACGTCAGTGTCGCTGCGGCGTCGCGTACCTTGGCGTCGATCAGCAGTACCTGCAGGCCGGCGTAGGCGAAGGTATGCGCAATGCCGCGCCCCATGCGCCCCGCACCGAGCGCGGCAATCACCGGCCGGTTCGAGCTACTCGGGCTATGCATCCCAACCGCCTTTGAGCAGCTCGCGCATGCGCTCCTGCGACCAATCGGCCATGCCCAATGCTTCAAACGTGCGCGGGCTGGTGCGGCCGATGTCTTCCCCGATGACGCCCGAGGCGATCGACAGCAGCCCCTGGGCCACAGGCGCCGGCACGCCTGCCCAGCGCGCCACCGACACCAGAAACGCCAGGCCGTAGATCACATCCTCGCGCATGTAGCGATGCGTCATGAGGTCGATCTTCTCGCGCCAGTCGCCGGATTCGGTCAGGCGATCGTGGGCGTCGCCATACATCCATCGATCGGTGGTGTAGTGGTCGCGCAGAGGAAAGTGATATGGCTTGTAGCCAAGCGCCTCGCGCAGCGCGATGCGCTCGCCGTCGAGCGCGTCGTGGATGCGACGAATCGCAGGCTGGGTGCCTTCCTTATGGATGTCCCAGCGGTCGAAGTGTTCGAGCGGCCCCGCGTTCATCAGGATCAGCGGCGGATGGATGATCGGGCCGGCATTCATCAAGGCGCCGGAGAGCGCGTCTTCGATCGGTTCGACGGCCGGATAGGCCTGGCGCAACAAGGCAAAAGCACGCTCGCTGCGGCAAGACGGAAACACGCCGGTCGGCAGGCGCTTGGCGCGCATGGTGATCGCGGTCTCGCGCGGACCATGCTTGCGCGTCAAGTAGGGCAAGGTGCCGGTCTCGGCGAATGCTACGTCGGCGCGGCTACCGGCAGCGTGCGCCAGGCGCGCCATCACCACGCTGCCGAAGGTGCCGGGCGGCAGGAATGCCACCTGCCCGTCGGACAGGTGCGGCGCGACCTGGCCGGCAATGTCGGCTTGCGAATGCGCCGGCCCCGGCAGAAGCAGCAGGTGCGCGCCGCGCACCGCCACGCCGATGTCGCTGGTGACGAAGGCAATTGGCACGTCACGGCTGCCGCGCACATCCTTGAGAAGGATGGAGCCGGCCGCACGTGCCGCCTCGAGCGCTACTCCATCGCGCCGCCACAGGCGCACCTCATGTCCCTGTTCGGACAAATCCGCAGCGGCGGCATAACTGCCGTTGCCGCCACCAAGTACGGCAATCTTCATCACGGGCTCCGAATGCGCTCGACGTGCCGGGGGCTCCTGCGCTTCTCAAGCACGGGCGACGGCAGGCCGCATCAAAAGGAGCGATTGTAGGCGGGCAGGCAGGAATGCCTAACGCGGATCAGGCCGCCTGGCCGAACGCTTCGGGCGGCAGACGGTCGCGCAGTTCGTCGGGAATCAGCACCGCGCGCGCGTCACGCTCCAGAAAGCGCCAGCCCTCCGGCGTGCGGGTGTAAATGTCGATGAAGTCGAGCAGCATCATGCGCTCGGGCGAGTACGCAAACGGCGGCGCCCCGGGCAGAAATGCGAAGTACGACTGGTTGTAGAACACCGCGCTCGCGCTGTCACGGTCGACATGGGTGAAATGGAAGTTGGTCGTGATGTGCCGGGTGAATTGCTCCACCGGTCGCTTGTACATGGCGCTCAGGATGTTCTCGCGCCCTTCGAGCCGCACGCCGGTGCGCACGAACGTGCCCTTTGGCGCAAACAGGGCGGTAAGCTCGGCATACGCCTTGTGGTCGAGGTGGTAGGCGAACGCGTTGCTGAGCGCAACGCATTCGGCCTCGATTGCCCGGCGCTCGGCGTGGTCCACGCTCACTTCCGCCATGGCGGTGTGCCTCAGGCCTTTTCGCCGGCCTTGATGCCCGACACTTCCGTGCTGGCGGTTCCCGCGTCCATCGGAAAACGGTCGCCGAAATCGAACATGTCGTCATGCTGGAAGCCGTCATACGACTGGACTTCCCACCAGTTGTGGTCGAGGTCGACCAGATAGAAGGAATAGACGCCGTGCTGGTCAGCGATCGGCAGTACCTTGCGGATGCCGTACTCGTCTTTCCGTTCATTGGCGGCTTTCCAGCAACGATCGACCTCGGCGCGCGAGCCTACGTCGACGCCCCAGTGATTGAGCAGGTTGACCGGCTTCAATTGATCGCCGACTTCGACGCAGACGATGTGGAACTTCATGCCGCAACGGATCACCATCGCCGGAATCGCGTGGCGCACGCATTCAAAGCCCAAGAACTCCTCGTAGAACTTGCGCGAGGCCTTGAGGTTGTAGCACTCGAGCGTGCCGTGCGACATGACATAGGGTTTGATCACCGATTTGGCGGAATTCGACGGGGTGAAGGCGGCGTTCTCGATGGCTGGAATCATGCTTTGGCTCCCTGGGTATCGGCTGCGGTCAGAAATGAATCGGCGTAGAACTCGTCCTCCGGCAATCCGCAGCGTGCGCCGAAGTCGCGCCGCGCGGACTCCACCATCACCGGCGCGCCGCAGGCATAAACCTGATGGGCGGACAAGTCCGGAAAATCCTGCATCACCGCCTGGTGAACCAACCCGGTGCGGCCGGTCCACTGGTCTTCGGGCAGCGGGTCGGACAGGACGGGAATGTAGCGGAAGTTTGGAAAAGCGGTCTCCCATCGATGCGGCAGGTCCGGCAGGTACAGGTCGCGCCGGGAGCGGCAGCCCCAGTAAAGAACCATGGCGCGCGGGTCGGACTGCTGCGCCGCGAATTCGAGCATGGCCTTGATCGGGCCGAAGCCGGTGCCGCTGGCGATGAACACGGCCGGCTTGGCCGAGTCGCGCAGGTAGAAACTGCCCTGCGGCCCTTCGAACCGCATGACCTCGCCCACCTTGACGCAGCCTGCGAACAGGCGATCAGTGAACGCGCCGCCCGCGATGTGGCGGATGTGGAATTCCAGCGCGCGCACGCCTTCGACCGCGTGCGCCACGGCAATCGAATAGCTGCGCCGCGTGCCGTCCTTGAACATGAAATCGACATACTGGCCGGCGACGAACATCATGTTCTCGTTCATCGGCAGGCGCACCCTGAGCAGCATGGCGTCATGCGCCAGCGGCGTAATGAAGGTGACGCGGCACGGCACGACCTTCGGTTTGATGCCTGCGACGCCTTCGAGCTCCCGGACCTCGATGACGCAATCCGAGAGCGGCCTGGCCTGGCACAGCAGCGCCAGGCCGGCGGCACGGTCTTCGTCCTTGAAATAGGCCGGATGCACGTCGCCGTAGTCGACCCGGCCTTCGACGATGCGCCCCTTGCAGGAATTGCAGACACCCTGCTTGCAGGAGTACGGCATGAAACTCCCGGCCGCCAGGCCGGCGGCGAGGATGCGTTCGCCTTCGGCCACCTCGAAGCGGTGGCCGCTGGGCATGAGCGTGACGATATGCAACATGCCGCGCCCCTACGCCATCCGGTTGACGAGCGTCCCGACGCCCTCGATCTCGATCTGCACGGTATCGCCGGGTTTGAGGAAAATGCCGCGCGGCGTACCCACGCCGGCGGGCGTGCCGGTGATGATCACGTCACCCGGGTAGAGCGTCAGGCGCTGCGACAGGAACGACACCAGTTCGGCGTCGGTGAAGATGATCTGGCTGGTGCTGGAGTCCTGCATCAGGGTGTCGTTGACCCACAGCTTCAAGGCCATGTTGTTCGGATCGGGAATGTCCTCCTTCGGCACGATCCACGGTCCCATCGGGCAGGAGCCGTCCCAACTCTTGTGGCTGACCCAGTCGTACTCGAAGGGCGAGCCGGAATTGGGTTTCATGGTCGGGCGACGCAGGAAGTCGCGCGCCGAGAGGTCGTTGGCAATGCTGTAGCCGGCCACGTAGTCCATCGCGTCGGCGATAGCGACGTCCTTGCAGGTGCGGCCGATCACCAGGGCGACCTCAAGTTCCCAGTCGACCGTTTTCGAGTACGCCGGCAAATCGATCACGGCGCCATGTCCGGCGAGCGAATTGCGCGGCGTCTTGATGAAGCACCAGGGCGGTGTGCCGGTCTCATGCGGATCGGGCGCGGGTGGCAGATTGAAGGCGCGCGCCATTTCCGCCATGTGGTCCTTGTAGTTGGCGCCGGCGCAGTAGATCGCGTTGGGATAGAGCACCGGCGCCATGTAGACCAGCGAGTCCAGCGGCGCGCCGCGCATGGCCGCGAGGCGCGCCGGCATAGCGGCCAGCGCGCGCAGGTCGGCACGGGCCGTCTCCCAGTCTTCCAGCACGGAAAGCACCGTCGGCGTCGTCGGCCGCGCGTCGGCCAGGTCATAGGCCAGTGCGCCAATGGCCACGGCGCCTACCGGCCGACCGGCACGTGAATGTGTCAGGAGTCGAAATGAATTTTGCATGCTGATGGGTTTCCCGTCCGGTTGCCCGACTTACTGTGCGGAGGCCAGCTTGCAGTCCTTCACATAGGCGTCCTGGTGGGCGGTCATGATGCGGTCCACCGTGCGGTTGGTGATGCGCCCCTTGTCATCCCTGACCACCGCGCGCAGCACCCAATCCTGGATCGGCATGTGGTTGCGGTTGAAGCGGAACTCGCCGCGCGTCGACTTGAACTTGGCCTTCTCGATCGCGGCCACCAGCGCCTCGCCGTCGCCGAACTTGCCTTTCAAGGTCGGCAACACCACACTCATCATCAGAGCGAAATCGTAGGCAAACGCCGCGTACTGGCTGGGCAGGCGCTTGTACTCCTGCTCGAAGGCCGCAACGAACGTCTTGTTCTCCGCATTGGGCATGTCATTGGCCCAGTTCGACGAATTCAGGCTGCCCATGGCAGCGTCGCCCACGGCGCGCAGCACATCCTCTTCGAAAGCGAAGGAAAAGCCGATCAGCGGGGAGATTTTCGACAAGCCCGCCAGCTTGTATTGCTTGATGAAATTGATGCCCATCCCGCCCGGCAGGAATATGTAGACCGCTTCCGGCTTCTTGGCCTGGATCGAGGCGATCTCGGTCGCATAGTCGATCTGGTTGACGGTGATGTAAACCTCGCCGGCCAGCGGTTCCTTGTAGAAACGCTTGATCCCCGCCACCGCATCGCGGCCGGAAACCGTGTTGAGAACCATCACATAGACATTGTTGAATTTTTTCGTCGTCAAATACTTGGCCATCGCCTCGTGCGGCGCGTCGGTCTGGTAACCAGTGGAAAAGAAATAGCGGTTGCAACCGGCGCCGGAGTACTCTGACGGACCCGGGACGCCCGCCACAAAGGGAACTTTGGCCGCGAAGGCGACCGGCGCGGCGGCCAGGACGACCTGGCCGAAGGTGGTGCCGGCGAACATGTTGACCCTGTCCTGCAACAGCATTTTCTCGGCCAATTGTTTGCCCAACTCAGGCCGCACCTGGTCGTCGCCCGCCACCAGTTCGACCGGCACACCGCCGAGCGCGCCGCCGCCGCGCTTGATGGCCAGATTCATGCCCGCCATGGTTTCGCTGCCAAAGGCGCCGGCCGGACCGGACATGGTGCTGATGACACCGATCTTGAATTTTTCCTGTGCCGCCGCACCTGCGGCGGCCAAGGCCAGGCAAACCATCGCGAGCGACGCTCTGCACAAGTAGGGCATGTTTATCTCCATTTAGGCGGCGCCGGCGACACGCCGACTCCATGTTATTGAACAATTGTGCAGCCAAACAGCGCAATTCACACTACTTTTCAAGCAACGGTCTGGATGAACTGTGCTTATAGATGAAAAATCTCTATCTGCTGCGGGTGTTCGAAGCCGCCTGGGCACCCCGCTCGGCAAGCGAGGCCGGCGCCGACCGGCCGTCAACCACGCCGCCGGACTGCGGACGCAGGCTTGCGTGCGCCCTTGCGCGGCGCGGCGCGGCGCGCGCGGTCACGACGTTCACTGCGGCAGCGCTCGCGCCCTCCTTGCCCACTCCGTACACCGCGCCCGGTTCACGTGCCACGTCCCCCTTGAAACCGCCTTGATCGAACAGGTTGCGAAACGGTTTCCTGCTTGCAGTCCGGTAGACGGAAAAATCGGCGCGGTCGATGGTGATGACGTCGGTTAAGCCCGTCTTGTTCGCAAGCCAGACCAGCGATGCGTCGGCCAGATCCATCGGGCGATCAGCGACCTTGCGCATCATTTTCGACAAACCCGGAAGGTCGTCCGGCGTCAGCGCGGCGATCTGCATGAGCCCCCGTTGGTGGCCCGCATGCAGCCAGTCGAGGAAGTCAGCTTGTGCGGTGGCGCTGAAATCGAGGAAAACCATGACCTCGGATACAACTTCCCAGGTTGTCAGGCAGCGCAGTTGCGTTCCGTGCGCGCGGAAAAACTCCAGTGCCCGTTGATGATGATGATCGCGCCGGCTGTACAACGCGGCCAGCGGGCCGCTGTCAGCCAGTACGCTTCGCATCCAGCCAAATGCGCACCAAGCGCTTGATTTCCGCCGCCTGCCGGTCGCCGGCGCCATGGCGGCCGAAGCGCGGCGCGCCCAGATCGAAAAAGCCTTGACCTGCGCCTGGCGACTCGCTTGCCGGGCTCCGCAGCGCCCGTTTGACAAGTTCGGTCCTGGTCATTCCCATGGCGACACCCAGCCGGGCCAGCAGTTCGGCCTCCGACTCGTTCAAGCGTATTGTCAGGAAATGCGCGCTCATCCGATTCTCGAGTTGTGTGACAAAGCCTCAAGGTCGTAACACAATTCAAACGCAAGACCGGCTCTTCCAGATCGACATGACCAGAACCCGGCTGCCGGGTCGATGAGTGCAGTGAAACGGTCGCGGCCGGCGTCCCGAAAAAGATTGCGAATCGGCCCGCGTCCGCGTTACTCTTCGCGCCTCGAATTCCGCTGCCGCGTTATCGGCGCCAGCGCAGGGAGAATTGCAATGAACGCACCCGACAGGGCTTTCGCGCACACCGCGCCCGTCACCTGGCACACGCCGCGCGATTCACGTGTGCCCTACCGCGTCTACACCGATGAAGCGCTCTACCGCGAAGAGCTGGAACGCTTCTTCTACAAGGGCCACTGGTGTTATGTCGGCCTGGCGGCGGAAATCCCAGGCCATGGCGACTTCAAGCGCACCTTCGTCGGCGAGCGTCAGGTCATCATGGTGCGCGACGCCGACGGCGCCATCAACGTGGTGGAAAACCATTGCGCCCACCGCGGGGTGGCATTTTGCGAGCGGAATTTCGGCAACCGCCGCGATTTCATCTGCCCCTACCACCAGTGGAACTACGATCTCAAGGGCAACCTGATCGGACTGCCGTTTCGCCGTGGCGTGCGCCAGGACGGCCGCGTCAACGGCGGCATGCCGGCCGACTTCAAGCTCGAAGACCATGGCCTGACCAAACTCAAGGTAGCCCAGAAGAACGGCGTGGTATTCGCCTCCTTCGACCATTCGGTGGAGGACTTCGACAGCTACCTGGGCGAAGTGCGGCCCTGGTTCGAACGCGCCTTCGACGGGCGCGGGCTTACCGTCCTGGGCTATTCGCGCCAGCGCATTCCCGGCAACTGGAAGCTGATGCAGGAGAACATCAAGGACCCGTATCATCCCGGTTTGCTGCACACTTGGTTTGTCACTTTCGGCCTGTGGCGCAACGACACGCGCTCGGAATTGTTCACCGACTCGCATGGCCGCCACGGCGCGATGGTCGGCTGGAAGCACGCTGGCGGCAAGGGCGAAGTAACGCAGGGCGTATCGAGCTTTCACGAGGACATGAAGCTCAACGACGAGCGCGTGCTCGACGTAGTGCCGGAAGCGTGGTGGAAACATCCGGCGGAAGAAGCAGGCATGCCCCCCTCGGCCTGCATGCAAACCATCTTCCCGAACCTGATCGTGCAGCACAACGTCAACTCGATCTCGACGCGTCAAATCGTGCCGCTCGGGCCAAACGCGTTTGATTTCATCTGGACCCATTTTGGGTTTGCCGATGACACCCCGGAGATGACGCAGCGGCGTTTGCGTCAGGCCAATTTGTTCGGGCCGTCGGGCTATGTGTCGGCAGATGACGGCGAGGTGATCGAGCTGTCGCAGGCAGGCTTCCTGCAAAACAGCAGTGGCAGCACGCTCTGCGAACTCGACGGCACCGCCAAGGGCGGCTCGCCGCACAACGTCACCGAATCGCTGATCCGCAGCATGTATGGGTACTACCGCAAGGTGATGGAGGTATGAGCGCCACCGTGTCCAATGCAATGTTCACACCAGTTGATTACGACACCCGCGCTGCTGTCGAAGACCTCTACACACGCTATGTCAAATGCCTCGACGCAGCGGACTTCGCTGCGTGGCCGGATTTCTTCATCGACGATTGCACCTACAAGGTTCAGGCGCGCGAGAACTACGACCGCAATTTGCCGCTCGCGATCATCGCGCTGGAGAGC
>JAYVST010000277.1:0-2166 GCA_043775255.1 Burkholderiales bacterium | reverse complement strand
CAGTGTCGTATTCGGTGCCGCGGTGCATGGTGGCGCCGTTGTCCCACATGACGATGTCGCCGGGGCGCCAGACATGCTCGTAGATAAAGCGCGGCTCGGTCGCATGGTTGGTGATGCGTTCGATCAGGCCACGGCTTTCATGGTCACCCAACCCCACGACCTGCTGGCCGTGGCTGCCCAGATAGAGACCCTTCCTGCCGCTGGGTAGATGCAGACGCACCAGGGGTTGTTCGACCGGCGGCCGCTGTTCGCGCTGCGCTGCGCTCATCCCGGCATACCCTGCCTTGAGCCGCGAAACATGCAGGTCGTGAATGACGCGCAGCGTGGGGAATCGTTCGCGTTCCGCGCGCCCCAGGGCTTCGAAGGCGCCGATCATGTCCGCGAACAGGGTGTGACCGCCACTTTTCGGCGCCTGTTCGGCGTAGAGCAAGGTGGCCAGCGCCGGTTTGGCCTGCCACGAGGCATCGGTATGCCAGAACAGCGTGCCCAGGTCTGGATGCGTTGCATTGGGTCGCCCGTCCGGCCCGATATTGGAAAGCTCGAAGATCTCCGGATACTCGGCCTTGTGATACTCGTCGAGCACGTGGATTTCAAGTTCGCCGAAGTGCCGGCTGAAGGCGACATGGGCCGCCGGCGGCAGCGTCTGGCCGCGTAGGACGAGAACGCGGTAGCGCTCGAAGGCGGTGCGCAACGCCTGCACCGTGACGGCATCGAGCGGCATGGATGCATCGACGCCGCTCGCCTCGACGCCGAATTCACCTTGCAATGGACGCAGCTGGACTGCGGTTTCCGCCATCAATGTTCCTCCGCTTCAGGTCTCTGCGACGCACGGGCCGGTCCTGGCGCCACCGCGTGCTTCGATGATCAGTCCGTCATTTTCGCTCGACAGCGTGACCGTGCCGTCAGCGAAACGCCCGGCCGACACATCGGGTTCACGCTGCAACACCCGGAAACGGCCACCTTCACGCAAGTAGGCCTGCTCCGCCCCGAACACCACGTCGCGCGGCGCGTCGCCCAAACAGATGTAGCGCACCATTCTTGCGCCGGCTTCACGGATCAACAGCAGGTCGCCGCCGCCGGCATGCAGGCGCAGCAGAGCGCCGTCGAAGGTACCGCCGGCAACCTGCGACAACAGGCGCGCGAAGCGGGCGTCCAGCGAGCGCGGCGCGCACAGGCGCCGGGTCAGGCCGATCGGCCCGATCGCAAGCGTCGGCACGTCCATGCGCCCGACCCCGCCGTTGCAATCCGCATTCACCACCGCGCCGCCCTGGCCGGCGAATTCCACCCAGTAACGCGCCGGGTCCGGCACTACGGTCGCGCCGCCGTCGAACAGCAAACCCACCCAGTGCCAGCGGCCGCCGACCACCTCTTCGTGGCGTGCGCCGCCCGGTGCGTCAAGGCCGGCGCAGGCGGCCAGCAACAGCACCGGCAACCAGGCCAGGCGCTGCATCACAAGCGGAAAATGCGCTGTGCGTTGAAGCCGCGCACCCGTTCGCGCACGCCCGAGGGCAAGGCGTCGACCTGGGCCAAGGTGTTGTAGACATCGCCGATGGTGTGCGGATAGTCCGAGCCGTAGAGGACGTTCTGGCTGCCGACCTGACGCACGCACATGTCGAGCACATCCTGCTTGAAGACCACCGAATCGACATAGATGCGGCGCAGGTAGTCGGAAGGTTCGAGCTCGATCTTTTCACGGCAGGCGGGAATGTGATGAAAGCACTGGTCCATGCGCCCGATCAGGTACGGCAAGGCGCCACCGCCATGCGAAGCGATGATCTTGAGGTTCGGATAACGGTCCAGAAAGCCGTCGTAGATCATGCGTGCCACCGCCAGCGAGGTGTCGAAGGTGAAGCCGATCGAGGCGGTGAGCTGAAAGCGCACCATGTCCATCTCGGCCACGCCGGGCGGCGCGGTCGGGTGCACCAGCACCGGCAGGCCGGCGTCGTCGATGGCCTGCCACACCGGCGCGAACGCCGGGTCGGTGAGATGCTTGCCGTCGATATTGGCCAGCACCAAGACGCCGGTGGTGCCGAGGGTGCGGGCGCGCGCGAGTTCTGTGACCGCACGGGCCGGGTACTGCCACGGCAGGGTGGCCAGCCACTGGATCCGTCCGGCATGTTTCTTCTGCGCCGCCGAGAACGTGTCGTTCATCATGGCGGCCACCCG
>JAYVST010000276.1:0-6667 GCA_043775255.1 Burkholderiales bacterium | reverse complement strand
CGATCGAAGCGGCCTTGCGCGCCGCCGTTGCCGATCCCACGCTGCCGGGGCTGGCGTTTTCGATGCGCCAGCTGTTCCGTATCGCCTTCCAGTTGCGCGAGCGCCTCTCGCTGGACAACTGGCGCACCTTGAACCGCATGGTGCAAAGCCTGGCGCGCTGGGAATCGCAAACGCCGACCATGGCCGAAGCCTTGAGCGAGCTCGACTTGGCGGCCGCTTCCCTGATGACCCTGGCCGGCTTCGCCATGGACGGCATGACGCGCGACCAGGGCTGGCGCTTCCTGTCGATGGGCAGGCGCGTGGAGCGAGTGCAGTTTCTCGGCGTGACCGTGCAAAGCGCGCTCGACATGCCCCTCGGCGCCGAGCTCGACTGGCTGCTGGAACTCGCCGACAGCATCGTCACCTATCGCTCGCGCTACATGGCACGGCCGCAATGGTTGCCGGTGCTGGATCTGCTGCTACGCGACGAGTCCAACCCGCGTTCGATCGCTTTTCAGTTGCAGGGCCTGCACGACTACCTGGAGCGCCTGGGCGAGACCTACGGCGATTGCGGCGGGCAGGCGCTCGCACCGCTGCTCGACGATCTTGCGCGGCTCGACCCCGAAACCGCGCTCGCTCCCGACAGTCCTGCGTTGCGCGCGTTCATGGACAACCTGCGCGAAGTCTCGCTGGCGCTGTCGGAGCGCATCAACCTGCGCTTTTTCAGCCATGTCGGTGAAACCGACCGGCGCATGCTGGCGCCCTGAACTCAAGCGGCGCCAAGGCGGCCATGCAAAACCCGTTCGCACTTTCGATCACCCATGAAACCCGCTACACCTATGCGAGCGCGGTGACGTTGTCACGCCAGTTGCTGCATCTGACACCGCGCGAGCTGCACTGGCAACAACTTTGTTCGCACCGCATTTCGATCACGCCGGCGCCCTCGGAGGACAGCACCGGGCGCGACTATTTCGGCAACCCGATCGTGCGCGCCGTCATCGCCACGCCGCACCGGACCCTCACCGTGCTGGCGCAATCGACCGTGCTGCTGCGCGAGCGCGGCATTGCTTCGACGCGGCGCGCTTCACCGCTTCCAAGGGCGCTACGCGCAGCAATTGCAGAACCGCAGGATGGCCCGGCCTTAGAGGCTGCCCGCTTCGCCTTTGAGTCGCCGCATGTTCCGATCGATCCCGCGGCCCAGGCCTATGGCGCGCCGAGCCTGCTGCCGGGCCGGCCGTTGCTGGAGTCCCTGCTGGACTTGAACCAGCGCATCCATCGGGATTTCGAATTCGATTCCACCGCCACCAACGTCAGCACACCATTGGTCGAAGTGCTGGAGCACCGACGCGGCGTATGCCAGGACTTCGCCCACCTGATGATCGGGTGCCTGCGCGGCGCGGGCATGGCGGCGCGTTACGTCAGCGGCTACATCCTCACCCATCCGCCGGCAGACCAGGCGCGCCTGGTCGGCTCAGATGCCTCGCATGCGTGGGTCTCGGTGTACTGCCCTGATCCTGCCGGCGGCGGCGAAGGCTGGATCGATTTCGACCCGACCAATGATTGCCTGGCGGGTAGCGGCCACGTCACGCTCGGCTGGGGACGCGATTTCAGCGACGTGACGCCGATCCGCGGGGTGATTCTCGGTGGTGGCGAGCAAACCCTGGCGGTGCGAGTCACGGTCGCACCGGATGACGCCGTCATCATGGATGCGAATGCGCGCTATGCTTCGCAATCGCAAGGTTGAACCGGTCGCGCCAGCGCCCAAGCACCTGATACAGGGCATGGACATCCCGCCATGGCGACCGCGACCTTGCAGGCATTGACCAACCGTCCCACCCAGCCGGAGAACAAAATGAACAACCAGCAACTGGCGGAACTCCTGGCGGGCATCGCCAAGGCCAACAATGCGATGCTCGATGCCTTCGATCGCGCCCATCCGGGCTTCAAGGCGACCCACCTGGCGCCGGTGCTCAATGTGGCCGCCAACGTACGTTCCGCCGAACCGCGCTTGGTCGATCTGCCTTCGCGCATTCTGCTGCGCTATCAGGGGCGTGCCGCCGTCGACGTCGACGCCATCCGCGCCGACCTCGACCGTCTCACCGGTGCGCCCGCCGGCGGCGGCGACCTTGACTTCGCCGGCGACGGCGCCTGAGGATCGCCGCAATCCTTTCGCAAACGCTGGTGGCGCCAGCGCCGCCCTCCCCCGGCGCGCACGCCGTTTTCGACGTCGTCCTCGACACCAACGTCTGGCTCGACCTGCTGGTGTTTGCCGACCATGGTGTCAGGACGCTTGCCGGTGCACTTGAAGACGGCCGCCTGCGTGCCCGGATCGATGAATTCGGCGCAGCCGAGTTGGCGCGTGTGCTGAGCTACCGCCTCGGGGGCCATCAGCTCGATTGCGCTGCCCAGGCCACAATCATCGTCTCGTGCACGGCCATGGCCTGCGGTTTCACGCGCGATCCCGCGGCGTCTCCGCCTGCGCAAGCGCTGCCGCAATGTCGCGACCCGCACGACCAGCCGTTTCTTGAACTCACGCGTGACTGCGGCGCCCGCTGGCTCATCACCAAGGACCGCGACCTGCTCATGCTTGCGCGCAACAATGCGCGGCTGCGCGGCTTCTCGATCCTGACGCCGCAGGCCGCCACCGCCCTGCTGCGCGAGTCTGCCGGGTCAGGCGGCTAAAGCTGGCGCCAGCCGGGTTCGTCGCGATCAAGCATGCGCTTGATCGAATCGAAATACTGGTCGCTCTGCTGGCGCTCGCCGGCGATCTGCGCGGACACCCGGGCGCACAGCTGGTCCGGAATGCGGCGCAACTGCCGGCCACCCGCCGCCTGTACCGCCAGCACCTGATGCATGCAGGCCCGCTCGAGGTAGTAGAGGTCGTCGAAGGTCCAGGCCACGCTGGCGCCTGAGACGGTGATGCCGTGGCTGGCCATGAACATCACGTCGCGCCCCGCCAGCTTGCCGGCGATACGCCGGCCCTCGGCGACGTCCAGCGCGACCCCGTTGTACTCGTCGTCGTAGGCGACGCGGCCGAAATAACGCAGCGCGTTCTGGTTACACCATTCCAGACGCCCGCCGGCCACTAAGGTCAGCGCAGTGGCGAACGGCATGTGGGTGTGCATCACGCACTTGGCGGTCGGGTTGGCGAGATGGATGTGGCTGTGGATGAAGAACGCGGTCGGCTCCAGCGCGTGGCGTCCTTCGATGATGCCGCCCTTCGCATCGATCAGGAGGATGTCGCCGGGTGTGACCTCGCTCCAGTGCATGCCCTGCGGATTGATCAGATAGCGGTCGGCGCCGACTTCAAGGCTGAAATGGTTGCACACGCCTTCGTTCAAGCCCAGACGCGCGGCCCAGCGCAGCGCCGCTGCCAGATCGGTGCGTTCCGCACCATGTGAAAGCGTGGGCGCCGCTTTCGATTTTGTCGTCACTGCGCGAGCACTTACGGCAGCGTTGCGCGCGGCTGGTTTGCGGGTTGCCATGGAGTCTGCTTTCGAAATGTCGGATTCAGGTCGCCTTGCGCCGAAACACCCAGCGATCGGCGCTCGATGCGCTACTGTTGAAGGCATAGCCTGCGCTGTCGAACTGCTTGAGCTCTTCCACCTCGGTGACCCGCTGGCGGATGGCGTGGCGCGCCATCATGCCGCGCGCCTTCTTGGCGTGGAAGCTTACGATCATGTACTTGCCGGCGCCCGCACTCCAGTCCTCGAACACCGGTGTGACCAGGCGTGCCTTGAGGCCCTTCGCCTGCACTGCGCCGAAGTATTCCTCCGAGGCCAGGTTCACCAGCACCCTGGCGTCGAGTTCCGCCAATACCGCCTTGAGCGCCCTGGTGATGCGCGGGCCCCAGAAGTCATAGAGATTGGCGCCGCGCTCGGTGGAAAGGCGCGTACCCATCTCGAGCCGATAGGGTTGCATCAGGTCGAGCGGGCGCAGCGTACCGTACAGCCCGGAAAGGATGCGCAAACGCCCTTGCGCGAACGCAAAGTCGTCCTCGTTGAAATCCTGTGCTGCGAGGCCATCGTAGACGTCGCCGGCGAAGGCCAGCAGCGCCTGTTTGGCGTTCTCCGGCGTGAAGGGCGGCTTCCACTGGTCGTAGCGAGCGACGTTGAGCGACGCCAGCTTGTCCGACAGCGACATCAGGGAAGCCACGGCGGGTGCATCGAGTTTTCTCAGGTGCCGGATCAGCCGCTTCGAATCGGACAGATGTGCCGGCAAGGTATACGTCCGCGTGGCCGGCGGCGTCTCGTAGTCGAGCGTCTTGGCCGGCGAAATCACCATCAGCATGGGTCAGGCTTCCTTGAGGAGTTCTGCGACATGGTCGGCAATGGCTAAGGCCGAGGTGAGACCCGGGGATTCTATGCCGTACAGGTTGACCAAGCCCTTCACGCCATGGGTCTCTGGCCCATGGATGACGAAATCGCGCGCGGGTTCATGCGGCGCCTGTATTTTCGGACGAATGCCGCTGTAGCCCGGCTGCAACGCGCCATCCGGCAGCGCGGGCCAGTACTTGCGGATTTCGGCATAGAAAAGCGTTGAACGTGCGGGGTCGACGATGTAGTCGATGTCGTCGATCCATTCGACATCCGGGCCGAAGCGGGTCTGCCCGCCGAGGTCGATGGTCAGGTGCACCCCCAGGCCGGCGGCTTCCGGTACCGGATAGATCAGGCGCGAAAACGGCGATTTGCCGGACAAGGAATAGTAGTTGCCCTTGCAATAGTAGGTCGGCGGCACGCTGTCGGGCGGCAGGCCCTGGAAGCGCCGGGCGAGCGCCTGGGCATGCAGGCCGGCGCTGTTGATCACGATGCGCGAAGTGATTTCCATTGGTTCGGCGCCGGCGACCATCAGCGTGATGCCGTCGGCGCGACACGCCGCTTGCGTCAGCGGCGACTCGAAAGCCAGCATGCCGCCGGCGCCTTCGAAATCACCCAACAGCCCGAGCATGAAACCATGGCTGTCGAGCACGCCGGTGGACGGCGAATGCACAGCCGCCACGCAGTGCAGGTTGGGTTCCATCGCCAGGGCTTCGGCGCTGCTCAAGAGGGCCAAGTCCGGTACGCCGTTGGCACGCGCCTTTTCGATGATGCCGGCAAGTGTGGGCACCTGCGACGGGTCGGTGGCGACGATCAGCTTGCCGCAGTTTTTCGCCTCGATGCCGCGCTCTTCGCAATAGCGATACAGCTGCCGCCGGCCGGCGACGCAGAAGCGCGCCTTGAGCGACCCTTTGGGGTAGTAGATGCCGGCGTGGATCACTTCGCTGTTGCGCGAACTGGCGCCGGTGCCGATGGCGCTTTCGGATTCGATCAGGATGGTGTCGAGGCCGCGCCGCGCCAGCGCTCGCGCGATGGCCAAGCCGACGACGCCGGCGCCGATGACGGTGCATTCGACTGATTCTGCCATGGGGTATTGCAGAGATTGCGGAGGGTGCCGGGTGCTGCGTTAGCAGGGGTGCCGGCCTTGGTTCGAATGTTAGCAGACCCCTCGTTGCGCCTCGGAAACCCACCTATGCCAATGCGGCCGGTTCGCGCCTCACCCACACGGCGGTATCGTGGAACGCCGCGCCGCCGTTGGGCCAACCCGGCTCGGCGCTGGTGAGCGCGTTGATGCCGATGCCGTTGTCGAAGCGGTGGTTGGGCCAGATGCCTTCGACCACCACCACGCCGCGCTGCTGCCCCTGTGCCGGCCGCACATGCACCACCACTTCGCCGCGCGTGTTGCCCAGGCGCACCCGGTCGCCCAGTGCGACACCGGCCGCCGCGCAGTCGTCGGGATGCAGCAACGCCGTCGGACGCCGCTCGCGTTTGAGCGAACTCGGGGTCTCGGTGAAGCTGGAATTGAGGAAGGTCCGTGCCGGCGCGGCCACTAGGCGAAACGGCCGCTCGGCGGTGGCGCCATCGATCACGTCGAAATGGTCGGGCAGCACCGGCATTTCACGCCAGCGCCCGCCGAAGCTCTCCCAATCGCCCTTGAAATGGAACTTGCCGTCGGCAGTGTCGAAGCCGTCGAGGAAATGCATTTTCTTGAACGGATAGGCCAGATCCTGGCCGCCGCGCTCGATGTTGGTCTGGGCGTCCCACATGCCGGAACGCGCGAGCGTCTCGTTCATGATTTCCCAGGCGCTCATGTTGAAGCCGCGATGTTGCGCGCCGAGACGGCGCGCCAGTTCGCAGATGACGAAATGGTTTTCGCGCGCCTCGCCAGGCGCCTCGATGATCTTCCGCGCGGCCTGGAACACGGTGTGGCCGGCGGCGGTATAGAAATCGTCGTGCTCCAGGAAGCTGGTGGCAGGAAGGACGATATCGGCGAAAGCCGCGGTCTCGGTCATGAACTGCTCATGCACGCAAAGAAACAGGTCTTCGCGGACCAATCCGGCATGTACCTTGTGCAGTTCCGGACACACCATCGCCGGGTTGGTGTTCTGCACCAGCATGGCGGTGACGGGCACGCCGCCCTTGAGCGCTTCGGCGTCACCGGTCAGGATCGGCCCGAGGCGTGACTGGTCGAGGTCACGCACCGACGGATCCAGCACATCGAGGCCCTCGATCAGGGTCTTGTCAATGGGATAGATGCTGGCGTTGCCGTAGAGCGCGCCGCCGCCTTCGTGTTGCCAGGCCCCCGTGACCGCCACCAGGCTGATGACGGCATGCATGTTGGCCGCGCCGTTGCGCGAACGCGAAAAGCCGTG